>JANYJH010000046.1 GCA_025361865.1 Phragmitibacter sp. | reverse complement strand
GACCCATGCTATTGATGCGGCATGAATGATTTTGCCGCCGCGCTGCGCACTGCGGTCGATCTCATCCTCGGCTTCGATGCCGGGCTATCGTCAGGAGGAAGTCATTTATCAGACGCCCAAGACCTTGCCACAAATCGGCTGATTCATTCTTCAGTAGGCTATGCTTCATGGATATTGGCGGGGGACTCTGTTACCTGCCCGAACAGTTAGATCGTTAACAATAATGTGAGTTTGTCAGTGATTCGCTTTATAGACAACATTTCTCGACCTATTTCGTCGCAGCGGGCCGGATTGTTGGCCACTTCCTCAAAAACGGGATAAAACACACCTAAGTCCACGGAAGGGACGGAAAATGCCCCCTTCATCATCCCAACCATTCCGGGTGAGCTGGAGGATCGCTTGCATGGGGTCTTGCGCAGGAAACCATACAGCCTCAGAACGGAGGCCACTGATGTGGGCTGGTATAAGGACTTCGCCCGCCTCCTCCGCGGGTCTCGCTTCGCTCAGTCTGTCTCGCGCCTAGCCGTCGGTGCTCGGCTCTGACGCGTCTTGCGATGAACGATCTGTGAAAGGCCTATCTGGAAAGCCGGAAGCAGGGATTTCAGGCTGTCTCCCCTGAAAGCACGTTCAATGGCGGCACTGATTAAAAGTGGGACACGCTTCATTTCCTGCCCGCGTCTTCCGCGAAGCAAAGTGGCTATCATCACTCTGCATGATGAGCGCTGATGGCTACTTTGATCGCCTGCTTTCCTCTCCACCTGCAAGAGCGCGATTGATCCGCCGCATCCATCGCGTATTCAAGCCTTCGTCCAATCCAAGTCTCTTCCTTCGCGTGAAATTGATTCCTCTCCCTTCCCTCGCCCTGTTGTTCCTGACTGCCATCACGGCCCATGCGGGACTCGTTCCGATCTTTGATGGCAAAACCTTCAACGGTTGGGAAGGTGAGACGACGAAGGTCTGGCGGATCGAAGACGGAGCGTTTGTCGGCGGCTCAATGGAAGGCAATCCGCAGAACGAGTTCCTAGCCACGACGAAGAGCTATCGCAATTTCCATCTCAAGCTGGAATACAAACTGGTGGGCACGGAGGGCTTCGTGAACGGCGGCGTGCAGTTCCGCAGTAAGCGCATCCCGCAGCCGCCGAATGAAATGAGCGGCTTCCAGGCGGACATCGGCGCGGGTTACTCCGGTTGCCTCTATGATGAGTCACGACGGAAGAAGATGCTTCTCCTCGCGAACAAGGAGTTGATGGAGAAGCTGGAGAAACCCGGTGAATGGAACTCCTATGAGATCCGGGCGGAAGCGAATCGCATCCAGCTTTTCGTGAATGGCAAGCCGACCGCGGACTACACGGAGACAGACCCGGCTATTGAAAAAGATGGCGTGATCGCGCTCCAGATTCACGGCAAGAACAAGGCCATCGTGAGTTATCGGAACATCCGTATCGAAGCCCTGCCCGATGACCTCGTGCCGGAAGAAAAAGAGATTCTGAATCGCTTCGGTAATCCCGACAATGCCGCTGTGACGCTGCCTGCGTTCAAGGACGGCAAGTTCACGCTGGAGCCAAATGAAGTAGTGGTGTTCGCCGGACAAACCAATCTGGCGCGCGAGCAGAAGGCCGGTGAATTGGAGTCGATCCTGGCCACAGCTTTTGCGCAGAAGGCACCGAGCTTCCGTTCGATGGCCTGGGAAGGCGATACCGTTTATGAGCAGTGGCGCGACTTGAACTTCGGCGAGTGGAAGGCTCAACTGGATGCCACGGGGGCCAGCATCGTGATGGCGCAGTTCGGACAGGTGGAAGCTTTTGACGGCGTGGCCAAGTTGCCTCAGTTCTCCTCCGCGTATCATCGCTTGATCGATCAGTTTTCATCACGCACGCAGCGCTTGGTTTTGATCTCGCCAATGCCATTCGAGAAACCTGTGGCCTCTCATGCGCCCGACCTCACGCAGCGCAACGCGGACGTGAAAGCTTATGCCGATGCCGTGCGCGAAATCGCGAAGCATCGCGGCGCGGTATTCGTCGATCTGTTCACGCCTTTGTCGAAGCGTGATGCCTCGCTGCCACGGCTCACGGACAACGGCCTGCATCTCAATGAAGAAGGCCTGCGAGTGGTGGCGAAGATCATCGCGCAACAGCTCGGTGCCTCCTTCAGCGAGGGCGATGACTTGTCCGCCTTGCGCACCGCGATAGTCGAGAAGAACCGTTTGTTCTTTGATACGTGGCGGCCTGCGAACTGGTCTTTCGTCTATGGCGACCGCGTGACCCAGAAGTTCGGTAAGCCCTCCGAGATCGCACCCTCGCTGAAGGAAAGCTTTGAAGCGCGCAAGCCGATGGTGGCGAAGCTGGACGCGAACATCCAGGCCATCGCACGCGGTGAAAAAGTCGAGCCTATCGTGTCGTCGCCACCGGTGCCGGTGGCCACACCCGCCGTCATCAGCGCAGCGGATGAACTCGCGAGCTTCACCGTGGCTGAGGGCTATGAAATCAACCTCTTTGCCAGCGAAGAACTTGGCGTCGCCAAACCCACGCAGATCACCTGGGATGAGCGCGGACGCATGTTTGTCGCCTGTTCTTCAACCTATCCGCAAACCGTTCCGGGCGTGAAGCCCTCGGATTTCATTCTGGTGCTCGAAGACACCGATCATGACGGTAAGGCTGACAAGTCTCACAAGTTTGCCGAAGGCCTGACGATGGTGGAAGGACTCGAGCCCGGTGAGGGCGGCTTGTTCGTGTGCGACTTTGATCAGATCATCCATCTGCGCGATACAGACGGCGATGGCAAAGCGGACACGAAGCGGGTTCTGTTCAGCGGCTTCGGCATTGGAGATACGCATCAGCTAGCGAACAGCATCACGCATGGTCCCGATGGCAGCCTGTGGTTCACGCAAGGGCTTCATGCGTTCTCGCGGGTCGAGAGCGCGCATGGTCTCGCGGTGCTGGAGAAGGCGGGCGTGTGGCGCTTGAACCCGCGCACGCAGAAACTCGAGGGCTACTTCAACGGCGGCAAAGCGGGGCACAACTGCTGGGGCGTGGCCTTTGATGATTACAATCAGGTCTTCCATAAAAGCGGCGACCGGCCCGATGGCTACTACACGGTTCCTGGCATGGTCAGCATCAAGGACCCCGATGAATACCACGGCGTGGGCAATATGTTCTTCACCAATCCGAAGACCAACTCGCTCGACTTCATCGGCACCCGTGCGCTGCCGGATGACATTCAAGGTTGCGCTTTGATCGGCGGTTACTTTGGCAACGTGGTCGAGCTGCATCGTTTGAGCGATGACGGCTCAGGCTTCAAGAGCGAGCAGTTGCCCAAGCTCGTGCGTTCCTCCAGCACCGCCTTCCGCCCCGTGGATGTGAGCGTCGGTCCTGATGGCGCGATGTATGTCGCGGACTGGTTCAATCCCGTCATCGGCCATTATCAGGCCAGCTATGCCGATCCAAAGCGCGACCGCACGCATGGCCGCATCTGGCGCATCTCCGCCAAAGGACGGGCCAGCGTGAAGCAGCCTGATCTCGCTTCGATGAAGCCGAATAAGCTACTCGAACAACTGAGTTCCCCTGAGCGCTGGACCTGCTATCAGGCCAAGCGTCTGCTCTTCGATGCGCCCAGCGATGAGGTGCTCAAAGCGGCGGATGCGTTCATCACCAAGATCAATGACGAGCATCTTCTGATGGAAGTATGTGGGATCTTTGAAGCGCATGAGTCACCACGTCCGGCGCTGCTGACGAAGCTTCTCGCCGCCAAGGATGCCCGCGTCCGCGCTTATGGCGCGCGCGTTGCTGGTAACTGGGCAGATCGGTTACCCGACGTGCTTACTTTGCTCACCAAAAGCATTCACGATGAAAACCCGCGCGTGCGTTTGGAAAGCGTCGTGGCCTGTGCGCATGTGCTGAAGCCAGAGGCCATCGCGGTGGCGGCTCAAGCGCTCGACAGTCCCCGTGATAAGTTCATCGACTACGCGCTGGCTCAAGTCGTGAAGAGCCTGAAGCCACAGTTCCTGCCGGTGATGAGCCAATTGAAATTCAGCGATGCCCAGCTCGTCTTCGTGAAGAAGATCGCCAATGCGGCGCCCGTGATCGAGCATCCGGGCAAGGCCGTTTATGATGCGCTTTGCCTGAATTGCCATCAGCCCACTGGCCTCGGTTTGCCCGGCATCTATCCACCGCTCGCAGCCAGTGATTGGATTGCAGGCGATGCGGGGACGCTGAGCAAGATCGTCATGCACGGCCTCAATGGTCCCATCAAAGTGAAAGGCGAAGACTTCAAACAAGTCGCGCCCATCCCCATGCCGCCGATGGGTCTGAACGATCAGCAGATGGCGGATGTGCTGAGTTATGTGCGCAGCAACTTCGGCAACCAAGCCCCGGCGGTGAAGCCTGATGAAGTCAAAGCCGTGCGTGATGCGAACAGCGCGCGTGCCACTTTCTGGACGGGCGAGGAGTTGAAGAAGTAAGCCTTGATGAACCGCAGGCAGTTCCATCGTATCGCCGTAGGATCGATTGCAGCGATGCCTTTGCGTGGTGCTGAACAGGCCCAAGACAAGGCTCCATTCAAGCTGATCTATAGCAATGACACCACGAACATCACGAGCTGTGTCAGCCCATTTCATAAGGCACGCGAGCCGTTCACGGCTGCGGCTTTAGAGGTCACGATTGATGAGGTCGCAGGCACCGGTGTTGATGCTCATTTCCTGCAACCCGGTCTCGGCATGGTGCCCATGTGGCCGAGCAAGGTGCTGCCGCTAGCAGAGCATTATGCCTGGATCAAGCAACGCTATGCCCAAGTGCCGGATTCGTTTGGTCAATACGTGCTCAACGGTGGTGATGTGGTGAAGGTCTTCATCGAGCGCTGTCATCTCCGTGGGCAGGCAGCGTTCATTTCATTCCGACTCAATGATGCGCATCACAAGGAATTCGCTGATCCCGCACCCGGTGATAAGCCGGGCTCCAGCATATGCATGAGCGTCACGCGCTTCTACTGCGAGCATCCCGAGTATCGCATCAAGCCCGGCTCTAAGCGTGCGGCTGATCTCGTGCAGAACTGGGCTGTGCCGGAGGTTCGTGCGCAGAAGCTAGCGCTCATTACGGAGCTCTGTGAGAACTACGACCTTGATGGCTTGGAGCTGGATTTTCTACGCTTCTACAGCTTCTTCCGAACTGACGAGACCATACGGGAGCAGCGTTGTGCGATCATGACTGGCTTCGTGAAAGAGGTGCGTTTGCTGTTGGATCGCACTGCTCGCGAAGGCAAACGACGTTGGCTCTGCGCCCGCGTGCCCTGCTATCTTGAGACGTTGGATCTCTTGGGTTTGGACCTGCCTGCGATGATCGCTGCGGGCCTGGACATGGTGAATGCTTCAGCTCACTACTTCACCACACAGCATCACGATCTCGCGACCATTCGCCAACAAGTCCCCAAGGCTGCGCTCTACTTTGAGATGTGTCACTCGACTTGGAATGGGCCGAAGCTTCGCGAAGGCTACGATGTCTTCCCCTTTCGGCGCACGACTCAAGAGCAGTTCCAAAGCACCGCCCATCAAGCCTATGCGCGCGGTGCGGACGGCATGAGCCTCTTTAACTTCGCCTACTATCGCGAGCATGGTGGCGCTGATCGCGGCCCGTTTCATGAGCCGCCGTTCGAGGTCTTCAAACGTCTGCGTGATCCTTCAGGGTTGGCCCAACAGCCCCAGCATTGGTTCCTCGCGCCCGGCTGGCGCGCACCCGGCACCAAGCCAACTCCGGTGCCGCGCAAGATCGCACTGGGTCAGACTGCCAAGTTCGTCCTTGATCTCGCTCCCCCCATGAATGGCTGGAAGAGCGGAGGTCGGATGCGCTTACAAACCTCAGAGCCTATCACGGATCAACGCTTCATCGTTTCTCTTAACGGCAAGGCATTGAGCCCAACGAGCGACATCACGGAGCCTTATCCTGATCCTTATCCATCCCTTCTCGGCACGCCGCAGACCTTGCGAGCGTGGCTTGTCCCAGCGACTTTTCCGCACGATGGCTTGAACCAGCTTGCCGTGATGCTTGAGGCTGGAAGTGCTGCGGAGATCGTCTTCATTGACCTCGCTCTCAAGTAATACGCTTACAACGACACCCCGCGCTTCCAGGGCAGGAAGTCGTTCTGGCCTAGTGATACGGCCTTTGGCGTGTAACGACCGCTGGCGGTTTCGATGACGAGATTGAGCATGGCCTCGCCCATCTGCTCGACGGTTTTTTCACCGGTAATAATAGGGCCGGTATCGAAGTCGATGATGTCTTTCATGCGCTCGGCAAGGTCTGTGTGAGTGCTGATTTTGAGGATCGGACAAATGGGATTTCCTGTCGGCGTGCCGAGACCCGTGGAGAAGAGGGTGACGGTGCAGCCTGCGCCGGTGATGGCGGTCGTGCTTTCAACATCGTTGCCGGGCGTGCAGACGAGCGCGAGGCCGGACTTGGTGAGTGGCTCGGGATAGTCGAGCACGTCAGTGATCGGCGAGGTGCCGCCTTTCTTCGCGGCTCCGGCGGATTTGATCGCATCAGTGATGAGGCCATCACGGATGTTGCCCGGTGAAGGATTCGCGTCGAAGCCGCTGCCACAGGCTTCGGCAGCGCTTTGATAGGCCCGCATGAGTTGGACGAAGCGGTCCGCCAGTTCATGGCTCACGCATCGGTCGCACAGGTCTTGTTCGATGCCGCACAGCTCGGGGAATTCAGGCAACGCAACGGTTCCTCCCAGAGCGACGAGAAGGTCCGTGACATGGCCGATGGCGGGGTTCGCGGAGATGCCGGAGAAGCCATCGCTGCCACCGCAGTTGAGGCCGAGGATGATTTCGCTAAGCGGCGTTGGTTCGCGTCGGAGATCGTTCGCGGCCGCCACGCCGAGGAACGTGGCTTTGATCGCCTTGGCCATCATGTCACGTTCGCTAGCGCATTTCTGTTGCTCGAAGATGTAGAGTGGCTTGGAAAAATGCGGATTCCGCTTGGCCAGTTCATGTTCCAAGATACTGACTTGCGCGTGCTGACAGCCTAGACTGAGCACCGTGGCCCCGGCGAGATTGGGATGATTGATGTAGCCTGCGAGCAGCCCACAGAGCGCCTCCGCGTCCTGTCGCGTGCCGCCGCAGCCGAGACCATGCTCCAGAAACTGCACGCCATCCACGAAGGGAAAAAGCGGCGTTGGTTGATCGGTTTCATCAAAATCGAGCGCAGCGGCTTCGATGTCTTCTGTGGATGCGCCACGCTTCTGCAACTCGGCCAGACGACGCGCGAAGCCTTGATACGGGCCCGTCTTGCGGTAGCCGAGTTCGTTCAACAAAGCCTCGCGCATGAAGGCGAGATTCCGGTTCTCACAAAAGACGAGTGGGATGACGAGCCAGTGGTTCGCCGTGCCAGCAGGGCCTTGTGGACGCTTGAAGCCGCTAAAGGTCTGCGCCTTCCATCGGTTGACCTCTGGAGGTGTCCACGCGATGTCCCGCTGCTTCCCGCCAAAGCCATCGCTGGCGTGCTTGAGATTATGCGTGTGGATCAGCGAGCCCGCGCTCACGGCCTGCGTGGTCCGACCAACGGTGACGCCATACATGATGACCCTTTGATCAGCCGTCAGATCCCTCGCGGCGAATTTATGCTTTGCGCCGATGTCTTCACGAAGTGTGTAGCTCAGCCCGTCCACGGAGATGGCCTCGGCAGCCTTCAACGGACGCAAAGCGACGATGAGGTCATCAGCAGGATGAAGGCGAAGTGCGGCGTGCATCAGGAATCATGCGCGGCGTTGCCGAAGGCTTAAAGCAAGAAATGCCGCTTCTTTTCCGTTGCTCTTGCGACACAATCTCAATAAGTTCTCGGTTCACACGACATGACTCCTCACCTCACCCTCAGCCAATTGCCCGTCGGCGCTACGGCGGTGATCAGCGCTTTGCCGTTAGGGGTGGACTCGCTGACTCGGTTACGCGAATTGGGACTGGTGCCGGGGACGAAGATTCGCCTCGTGCGGCGTGCGCCATTGGGTGATCCCATCGAGGTCGCGGTGCGGGGCTCGCGCTTGGCCATGCGCCGAAGTGAAGCCGTGCAGATTCAGGTTTTGAAGGAAGGATGCAGCGATGAATGAGGGTGCCTCCAAAGAGCTGGTGATCGCCATCGTGGGGAATCCGAACTGCGGCAAATCCACCATCTTCAATGCGCTCACGGGCCTGAAACAAAAGGTCGCGAACTACCCCGGTGTGACCGTGGAAAAGAAGGAGGGCTACTGCTTCAGCCAGCATGGGAAGCGGATGCGTCTGCTGGATCTGCCCGGTGCTTACAGCCTCAATGCACGATCCCCAGATGAAGCGGTGGTGCGTGATGTGTTGCTCGGTCGGCGTGCTGATACACCCCGTCCTGATGCGGTGGTTTTCGTCGCGGACGCCTCCAATCTGGAGCGCAATCTCTACCTCGCCACGCAAGTGTTTGAGCTGGGACTTCCTTCGCTCCTGGTGCTGAACATGATGGATGTGGCTGAGGCCAAGCAATGGCGGCTGGATGTGGAGAAGCTCAGCGCGCGACTCGGCGTGCCCATCGTGCCCATGCAGGCTACAGCGGGCAAGGGGCTCACGGAATTGAAAGCGGCGATGAGCCGGAAGCTCGTCGCTTCAACCCAAGTCGCGCCGCCCATCCCTGGAGAGATTCGCATGGCCTTGCGTGAGATTTGTGCCGATCTGGTCAAGGCAGGTGCGGTTCACGATGCGGCATCACTGCTGGAGCCGCTCTATTTGGTCTCCGATCACGACCCCGAGCATTACGGCATCGAGAACGCTCACTTGGCCCGTATTGATCAAGCGAGCACGGATCTGGAGAAGCTGTTTCCGGGTTGGGAAGATGAACTGGCAGCGGCGCGCTATGCCTTGATCGAGGACTTGCTAAAGGACACGCTGCGTCGGCCTGAGCGCGATGAAGCCACACTGACGGACAAGCTGGACAATGTGCTGCTGCATCCACTATGGGGCGGCGTGTGCTTCGTCGCCGTCATGGTGCTGGTGTTCTACATGATCTTCAGCGTGGCCGAAGGGCCGATGGACGCGATTGATCAACTGACCGCATGGCTGGGCCATCTGGTGGAGGCGCACATGCCGGACGGCGACTTGCGTGATCTCATCGTGAATGGCGTCATCACCGGCGTCGGTGGCATCGTGAAATTCCTGCCGCAGATTCTGATATTGTTCTGCTTCATCGGCCTCATGGAAGACACGGGTTACATGGCCCGCGTGGCCTTCATCATGGATAAGCTCATGGGCCGCGTCGGTTTGAATGGACGCTCCTTCGTGCCGTTCTTCAGCTCCTATGCCTGCGCCGTTCCGGGCATCATGGCCACGCGCACCATCGCCAGTCCGAAGGATCGTCTCATCACCATTCTGATCACGCCGTTGGCCAGTTGTTCCGCGCGGCTTCCCGTCTATTCACTCATGATCCCCGCCATGTTTCCGTCCAGCGAGGTCTCCGCTTTGAACAAAGCGCTGATCATGTTGGCCATGTATGCTTTGGGAACAGGCGGCGCGTTCTTCTTCGCCTGGCTTTTCCATAAGACCATGGCGAAGGGCCAGACCAGTCTCATGGTGCTGGAAATGCCGACTTACAAGATGCCTGCGCTGCGGCACATCGCGCTCTTCATGCTGGAACGGGCAAAGTTATTTCTGCGTCGCGCCGGCACCGTGATTCTTGGTTTGTCCATTCTGCTTTGGGCGGCAAACACTTATCCCAAGCTGGACAAGCCCGAGCCTACAGAAGCCGCTGCGAAAGCCGCCTATCAATCCACGCAGCTCTCCCATTCCATCGCGGGCCGCATGGGACATTTCATTGAACCGATCATCAAACCGCTCGGGTTCGACTGGAAGATCGGTATCGGTTTGGTATCGAGCTTCGCCGCGCGCGAAGTCTTCGTCAGCACCATGAGCATCATCTACGCGGTGGACGGCGACAAAGAGGATACGGCCCCGCTGCGTGAAAAACTGCACGATGACAAGTGGCCCGATGGGCGACCGATTTTCACGCCGCTGGTGTGCATCAGCCTGATGGTTTTCTATGTCTTCGCGATGCAATGCCTGAGCACCGTGGCCGTAGTAAAACGCGAGACGAACGGCTGGAAGTGGCCTCTGTTTCAAATCTTCTACATGACGGGCACGGCTTATCTGGCGAGCCTGATCGTCTATCAAGGGGGGAGATTTATCGGACTCTGATATGAATGGCGACTGGCAATCATGGGGCGCGCTCGGTGTGGTCTTGTTGACCGCGCTGGTCTTCATCGTCCGCACCACGAGGAAGAAGAGCGCTGGCTGTGGCGCAGGATGCGGCTGCGAGAAACCGAAGAAATGATCGTGCCTCATGTCCGCGCACATCACCCGCTTCGCTCCATCGCCTACGGGTTGGTTGCATCTGGGTCATGCGTATGCGGTGCTGTTTGCGCAGCAGCACGGCGAACGATTTCTCATGCGCTTGGAGGACATTGATCAGACCCGCTCGCGGCCTGAATATGAACTGGGCATTGATGAAGATCTGCACTGGCTCGGCCTCGAATGGGAGCTTCCGGTGCGTAAACAAAGCGAACATCTCAGCGAGTATCGTGAAGCCTTGAACAAGCTAAATGCGCTCGGCCTGCTCTATCCCTGTTTCTGCACGCGGAAGGAGATTCAAGAAGAGATCGCCCGTGCAGGTGCTGCGCCGCATGGGCCTGAAGGGGTTTTATATCCCGGCATTTGCAAGCGGGTCTCCGCTGATGAGGTCGCGGCTCGTATGGCCGAAGGACGCGACTACGCGCTACGGCTGGACTTGATCAAAGCGATGTCGCTAGCTGGTGACGCATTGGCTTGGGAAGACCTCGCGCAGGGCCGTTTCATCGCTGATCCATCATCACTTGGCGATGTGGTTCTGGCACGTAAAGACACGCCGACCAGCTATCATCTCGCCGTCGTGGTGGATGATGCCGCGCAAGGAATCACGCTGGTCACACGCGGTGAGGATTTGTTGCCCGCGACCCATCTTCATCGAGTCTTGCAAGAGCTGCTGGGGCTGCCCGTTCCGCTTTGGAAGCATCACCGCCTCATCGCTGATGAACACGGCAAACGACTGGCGAAGCGCGACAACGCTCGCGCCATCCGCACCTTGCGTGAGCAGGGCTGGACAGCGACGCGAGTCCGTGCAGAGATAGGCTTTCCTCGTCCACCACCATGATTCCTCGCAGTCGAATTTCCCCGAACGGTCCTGAGTTTTCCCGCCTCGTGTATGGCACCTGGCGCATCCTTGACGATGCCGATGCCTCTTCACCGCAGGAGATCAATCGCCGTCTGAACGTGTGCGTTGAGCAGGGCATGACCACCATCGACACGGCGGAAATCTACGGCCTTTATGAAGTCGAAGAAGCTCTTGGCAAAGCGCTCTCGTTATCGCCCGGCCTTCGGGACAAGCTGGAGATCGTTTCCAAGGCGGGCATCTATGTGCCTTGCTCGTATCATCCTGACCGTCACACCGCGCACTACAATGCGACAGCGGCTCGCTTGGTCAAAAGCGCTGAGAAGTCACTGCGATTCCTCGGCACGGATCATCTTGAATTGTTTCTCGTGCATCGGCCTGATTGGCTGACCAGCGCAGATGATACGGCGGCAGGACTGAACCAACTGATGCGCGATGGGAAGATCCGAAGCGCGGGTGTTTCCAACTACAATGTGGCCCAGTTTAACGTGCTCAACAGCCGGATGGAACAGCCTCTCGCGACCAATCAGCTTGAGTTTCACCTCCTGCACATGGACCCGATTTTAGACGGCACCTTCGATCAATGTCAGCAGCAGCGCGTGCTGCCCATGGCCTGGAGTCCCTTGGCAGGTGGACGGCTTTTTGATCCTGCCAATGAGGCTGGGCAGCGCTTGAAGAAAGCGGCGCTGGTCATCGGCGAGCGTTACAACAACGCCACGCTGGAGCAGCTCGCCTATGCCTGGATCATGGCGCATCCGAGTCAGCCCATTCCCGTGATCGGCACGAACAAGGTCGAGCGCATCATCAGTGCAGCGCAGTCAGCAGACATCAAGCTGGAGCGCCAGGACTGGTATGCGCTGTGGGAAGCCGCGCAGGGTCGGAAGATTCCGTGAGTGCTTTACCACGCCACTTTAGCCTGCGGATATTGGGCAATATGATGATCCGCAGTAACGATTGTCGCTCCCAGATTTGATGCCGCAGCAATAATGATTCGATCAGCAGGATCATTATGAATAGCGGGCAAAGCGGTGCTGGCGATCAAGGTATCAACATCCACCGGAACGACTATCAAACCATGCTGTTCAGTGGCTACGGTCCACCATTGCATTAGAGGACATGATAATTCCAAACGCCCTTTGGCGGATTTGATTCCAATCTCCAGAGCACTGATCGCAGACACATAAAGTTCATCCGCACATGTCACGATAAGTTCTCTACTACGGGGTGAGAGTTGTGCTTGATCCGAAACCAGCCAGATCAAGGCACAAGTATCCAAAAGCACTTTCATTTCCCACTGACAGGTTCGAAGGCTGCCGGCCAGTCTTCGGGATGAAGCGGTGCGGTTGGGTCTTCATGCGAGATGACCCATAGTGCAGGGTTCTGAACCAGTGGACTCCATTCAGCCCTGTCCTTGGAGCCATCTAAAATCGTGAGGAGTCCCACGGCATGATCCGGTAACAAATCAGCGCCTTTCGGAATGATCTTCCCGTGATCAATCTCAACTTCGATGGTCATCAGGCTCATAGCGAGAGTGTAAAGTCATTTGATGAAATAGCAAAGCGCGGAAGTAAGCCCTACTTCTCAAAGCACCGCCACAGATAGCTCATCTCATCATCCAGCTCATCCTCGGTGACCATCGGCTTGATGATGGCCTCCAGAGTTTCACGGAATTTCTTGGCGAAGCGTGAGACACGCTGGCGGAGGGCGACTTCATTGATGCCCAGCTTCGCGGCGGCAGTGGTGTAGTTCTCACCATCATCGCGCTGGCGGAGAAGGAAGTCTTGCAGCGTCTCGAACTCCTCCGCGCGGCCTTCAGCCGTGAACTTGGCGCGCAGACGATCCAGCGCTTCACGGAAAGTCGCGAGGGTCCAGGCGCGATCAATCTCGCGGTCAGGGGTGTTGTCATCGCGCGGTTCCACGGCGTCGCGATTCGTCTCGCTGGGGAATTCTGCGGCCACATGCACGGCGTGACCACCCCGCTTTTGCGCGTATTGTTTGCGGCGATGGTTGGCCACGAAGTTATCGAGGTAGCTCAACAAGAACGTGCGGAAGCGGCCTTTCGTGGGATCAGCGCGTTGCAGGTAACCTCCGTGGATGAGCCAGGTGATGAAGGTCTGAGCGAGGTCTTCCGCATCATGATGGGCGTAGTTGTGCTTGTAGCGAAGGGCGATGTAGATCGGATGCCGATAGATGCAGCAGAGCTCTTCCAAGGCGTTGCGGCCTTCGCGATCATTGCCTCCTTCTTTCGCACGGTTCACCACATCCCAGCGGGTGACGAAGTTGGGATCGGCCACGCGCACGGCATCGGCATCGCGGGAGGTTTTGCTGAGATCGTCCATGTAATGCTCAACGTAGCCAAAAGGGTGCCGCAGGCGAAAATTATCTTTAAATCGTCTGTCACAATCCTTCACCAACCGCCATCCACCTCTTGAGGAAGAGGAGAAGGCAGCCCCCGCTTTCGATTCGGCACTCAACAAAAAACCCTCGCTGTCGGTGCATCCTTTGGGGTGCACCGGCAACCTCCCCAACCCGCCAACGACGCCGCCCATGTCCCAGCGCACGCTCATTCTGAACTACTCTCCGGTCATGAATATCCGCACCGCTCCCTACCGACTCGCGCTGGCTCTGCTGGGCGCGACGCTGGTGCTGTGGGGCGCGAAGGCTGCCGTTCTGTTCATGCCGATGACGGGTAATTTGAACCTCTTTGTGATGAACAAAGCGGCGGCATGGACGCTTTGCTGCGCCACTTCCATCGCGGTAGTTTTCAGCGTGTTACCACCCCGCTGGCTGGCTTGGGCCGCGCTCGGAACGGCTGTCGGAGCGATATGCTCGCTGTGTTACATGCTCATCGCGAGGGTGCAGCATTTGAAGGAACTGGGCGCACCGGAAGACGTGATCAATCAGGCGCTCAGGGACATCACGATCAAACCGGGAGCCGTGGCCGTGCTCTGTGGCATCACCATTCTGGCGGTGGCCCTCGGAATGAAGCGCAGATGAAGCAGCGAGCATTTGCAAACGCGGCGCGCTCTCTGACAGTGTGATGGTCACACCGCCCCATGTCAGACGCTAAGCCGCCTTTTAATCTCTCGGACTTTGATTTTGGTCACACCATGCGTGGCCATCAGAAGGGAGACCGTGTCTTTGACCGTTTCCTCTTGCAGAAGATGCTCGGGCGCGGCGGCATGGGCGTCGTCTGGTTGGCGCTGGATGAACGGCTCGGACGTGAGGTGGCCTTGAAGTTCGCGCCGGAAGTGGTGCGCTTTGATGACGTGGCCATTGAAGAACTTAAGGAGGAGACGCGGAAGGGACTCGACCTCGCCCATCCGAACATCGTGAAGACTTACGACTTCCTGCTGGATGAAGAACACGCGGCCATCAGCATGGAGTTCATTGATGGCGAGACGCTGAGCACGCTGCGCCTGAAAGAACCGAACAAGATCTTCGAGCCCCGCCAAATCAGGCACTGGGTGCTTCAGTTACTGGACGCGCTGGAGTATGCGCATGGGAACGCCAAGGTCATCCATCGGGATCTGAAGCCCGCGAATTTAATGGTGGAGCAGGATGGACAACTGCGCGTCACGGACTTCGGCATTGCCCGCAGTATTTCGGATGCGCTTGACCGGGCGACGATGGGTGGCGGCGCTTCCACGGGAACGCTAGCCTACATGAGCCCGCAGCAGGCCGCCGGGAAGAAGCCCAGCACCAGTGATGACATCTACGCGGTGGGCAGCACGCTCTATGAATTGCTCACGGGCAAGCCGCCGTTCTTCACAGGAAATATCTCCCGTCAGCTCACGGACGAACCCGTGGCCAGCGTCACGCAACGCCGACAGGAATTCGGTATTCAAGGTGCTGAGACACTGCCGCCTGAATGGGAGCAGACCGTGCTCGCCTGTCTGGCCAAAGAGCCGGAACAGCGCCCGCAGAGCATGGACGAAATTCGTCAGCGCCTCCTCCGTCCGACCACGCCGTTACCGAAGAAAGAGATCACGCAGCCGGTGGTGACCACGGTGATTCCGGCACCCGCCAAGCCCGTGGCAGCGGTTCAGTCTTGGTCGCATAGCAACCGCACTCTGTGGCTCACGCTCCTAGTGCTTTCGGGCCTGCTCATGGCTTATTTATCAGGCACCGGACGACTCTCCTGGAGCCGACTTCCCACACCCAAGGGAGAAGCGGGTGACGATGAAATGCAAGTGATGACCACCGTCGTCTATGAAGAACCAGCCGCCTTCACGACCATCCAAGCCGCCATCAATCAGGCCAAGCCGGGCGACACCGTGACCATCCCCGCTGGCATCTATGACGAGCAGATTCGGTTCAAAGAAGGACTGAATCTCAAGGCCGCAGAAGCGGGCCAAGTCCGCGTGCAAACGGATGGCAAAGCGGGGCCTGCTTTGTCCGTGGAGAACTGCGCGACGGGCAGCATCAGCGGCTTCATTTTCCAACACACGGGCAGTGATGTGGTCGAGCACGTTTCATGGCCCGTCGTGCTCATCAAATCCAGCGGCATTGCGTTTACCGAGAACACCGTGCAAAGCGGCGTGGGCGATGGCTTATGGCTCAGCGGCGCAGGCAAGCCAATGATCAAAGGGAATGTCTTCCGACAGAATGCGAAGTCAGGCGTGGTCATAGAAAACGGATCAAGCGCCAGCGTGACGGACTGCGAAGCCCGCAAGAATGGCGGCAGCGGCATGGAGGTTCGTTTGACCGGAACGGCTCCGATGCTCAAGAGCAATACCTGCGCGGATAACGGCGGATCAGGCATCGTCGTGAAGGATGGAGCCAGCGCGAGCATCACGGATAAGAACCAAATGACGCTCAATACCGAAGCCGGAATCGCAGCCGTGGGAGTCGGCGTCAGCGTGATCGTGGAGGGCGCGATCTGCGATGAAAACTTGATCGGCATCACCATTCAAAAAGGCGCGAAAGCCCGCATCGCGGACAGCACCATCACGAACAGCAAAGAAGCGGGCCTGCATTTCGATGGCGCGGCGAGCGGTTCCGAAGTGACGGGCAACACCGTCGAGAAGTCCAAGTTTGATGGCCTGATGCTCACGGGTGAAACGGGCGCGACGGTCCTGGTCACGGCTAATAAATCACGCTTCAACGGCTTCAACGGTATCCTCGTTTTTGGCACAGGCTTTAAGCCAACCATCGAGAGCAACCTCTCCGAGAAGAATGGTCAACACGGCATCTTAGCGACCGAAGGCGTGAGCGGGTTCATCCGAGACAACACCGCGCAAGGGAACAATCTCAGCGGCGTGGCTCAGGAGGCTGCGGCAGCAGACATCGCCTTGCAAGGAAATGTGTCTGATGAAGGATCACGGAAATAATCAGGCCTCCCATCATGACTCCTCAGCAAACCGCAGCCAGCTATGATCAACTCGCCGCGCATTGGAACAGTAATGAGTTCAACCGTGAAAACGGCATCAGCCAGCACCAGCGCGCGTTCCGATTCAGTTCGGAAAAAGGCCCAGCCCTCGATGTCGGTTGCGGCTCCAGCGGACGCCTCATTGAGCTGCTGCTCGAAGTTGGTTTCAACGTCGAAGGGCTGGACATTTCCACCGAGATGATCCGCCTCGCGCGACTGAGGCATCCCGATGTCCTCTTCCATCAAGCGGATGTCTGCGAGTGGAATCCGCCGCATTGCTATGACTTCATCTCAGCCTGGGACAGTGTTTGGCATGTGCCGTTAGATGAACAGGAGAACGTCTTGCGGAAGCTTTGCGGTGCGCTCAATCCTAAAGGTATTTTGATCTACTCCACAGGCGGTCTTGATCGGCCAGATCATATCACCAATCCCTTTCTCGGACAGCCTCTTTACCATGCCGGGTGGAGTGTGCCTGATCTCTTGCGTTGCCTTGAGCAGAGTGACTGCGTCTGTCGCCATTTGGAATTTGATCAGTTCCCGGAAAAGCACCTCTATGTGATTGCCCAGAAGATCGGGCCCGGAAGCTAATTTTGGCATCGACAAGTTCTGTAATTTGCGCATTCTAAGAATCGTCTATTCGTGATCTTCAAAATATCATCCGCTCAATTCTCAATCCTATGAAAACATTGCTCGCTGCCCTCGCCTTAGCTTTTATTGCTGTCTCTTCCATGAACGCAGCGCCAGAAAACACCGCCTGCCCAGTCAGTGGTAAGCCCGTCAAAGCGGGTATCGTCAGCAAATTCCAAGGCAAGGACTACGGCCTCTGCTGCGCGAAGTGCAAAGCCAAGTTCGACGCTGATCCAGCCAAGTTCGCGAAGTAAGCGACACACACTGTTTTAAAGCGGGGGCGGTTATTCCGTCCCCGCTTTTTTATGCCCCACGCTCGGCGAGGAACTTCTGCACCGTCTCGGCGATCGCATGACTGATGCCGGGCACGGCGGCGATCTCTTCCACGCCCGCTTTGCGCAACTGAGCCACGGAACCAAAGGCGCGAAGCAGCGCGGCTTTGCGCAAGGCGCTGACGCCGGGGCATTCATCCAAGAGGCTTTCGGCGATGCGTCGTTTCATCAACAATTGATGATAGCCATTAGCCCAACGGTGCGCTTCATCGCGAATGCGCTGGAGCAGTTTCAAAGCGCCGCGATCATGCGGAATGATGACGGGTTCGCTTTGATGAGGGCGATACACTTCTTCGTTTTCCTTAGCCAACCCGATGAGCGGCAAGTCATGCAGGCCGAGGCGTTGCAGCTCTTCCATCGCTGAGGAGAGCTGACCTTTCCCACCGTCAACGATCACGAGGTCTGGCAGGCGGATGAAGGTTGATTTTGGGCTTTGGGGTGAGGGGTTTGGACCTTCACCAGATTCGTCTTCAAAGGGTTCTTCATCGTTTAAGGCTTCCAGTCTCCGCATGGCTTCAAGCGGGCCTTCCTGGGAGATGTCGAGGTCTTCAGCATTGATGAGTTTCCGGCCTTCCAAGAGGACACGGCTGTAACGCCGACGCACCACCTCACTCATGGCGGCGAAGTCGTTCTGACCACTCACGATCTTGATGCGATAGCGGCGGTAGTTGGAATTGTCGGGCACGCCGTTGTTGAAGCGCACCATGCTGGCGACGCAGTGGGCGAGGCCGATGTTCGCGATGTCAAAGCACTCCATGACCAGCGGCGGACGCTCTAGGTGCAGCAGTTCCTGAAGCTCTTTCACATCCGCCATCGGGTCGAGCGTGCTGGCCACGCGGCGGTTCGACCCGCGCTCAAAGGTGCGCATCGGTTTGAGCGTCGTCTTGAAGGATTCGATCATGTCCCGCAACTCAGCGGCGCGCTCGAAATCGAGCTTCTTCGCGGCCTTCTTCATCTCCTCTTCCAAGGCGGGAATGAGCTGGTTGGACTTGCCTGCAAGGAAGTCACAAGCGAGGTCCATCTTCGCCCGATACTCGTCCAAGCTCACGCGACCGATGCATGGCGCGGAGCAGTTCTTGATGATGTCGTTGTGGCAATGAATATAGTCATTGCCATCGGGATTATGCGGTCGGCAGATGCGCAGGCCGAACTCGCGGTTCATCCAGTTCAGCGTGGTGCGCAAAGCACCGCTGTGGGCGTAAGGGCCGAAATACCGTGCGCCATCCTCCTTCTTCACGCGCGTCAGAATGAAGCGCGGCATGGGATCTGCCATCTGCACCTTCACGAGCAGGTAGCGTTTGTCGTCCTTGAAGCTGATGTTGTATTTCGGGCGGAAGTCCTTGATGAGCCGCATTTCCAGGATGAGCGACTCGCCTTCATTCCGCACGATGTGGATGTCGAAATCCCAGATGCTCTCGATGAGCGCGCGCGTTTTTTGATCCGCGTGCTTCGTGCGGGAGGCGGTGAAATAGTTGCTGAGACGCTTCCGCAAATCACGCGCCTTGCCCACGTAGATGACGCGATTCAAACGATCCCGCATGATGTAGCAGCCCGGCTGATGGGGCACATCATGGAGCTTCGCGTTCAAATCAGGTTTTTCGCGCCGGAAGGACATGGGTGGGAGGAGTCAGTAGTCAGTAGCGAGTAGGCAGTAGTATGGGAAGGTGCTGTAAGGTAGTTACGACGTGGTGGGTGGGAAAGTATGGGAAATGATGAATTCCGAATGCCGGACGAAGATCCAACAAGGCTCAAAGGATTGCTAGAGGGAAGCCTTTGCTACTGGCTACTGACTCCTATCTACTCGCTCCTGACTACTGCCTACTTGCAACTCCGCATTCCTCTACTAGACTCGCGCCCGATGCGCTTGACCCTTCTTTTCTCTGCCGCGCTTATGCTCGTGTTCGGATGTGCGAACACCACGCTGCTAGCTCAACAAGCACCCGCTGCTGATACAGCTACGGCTGCGGCCATGACCACGCCTGCTCCACGGGCGGTTTCCAAAACGCAGCCAGCCGCCGCGCTGACTCCCGAGGAGATTTTTCACAAGATGGGCCTCCTCGCCTATCCGATGATCGGCCTGTCCATCTTCGCCATGATCATGGTCTTCTTCGTGGTCTTCACTATCCGACAGGGCACGGTGGTGAGTGATGCGTTCATGAATTCCGCAGACGCCTTGATCCGAAAGCAGGACTATCTGGGACTGCTCGCCGTCTGCACGCGGCGTAATGAATGCATCGCGCACATCACGGCGAAGGCGCTCGACTTCGCGACGAAAAACCCCACGGCCAGCTTTGATGAAGTGCGGGAAGTGACCGAAGCGGAAGGTAGCCGTCAGTCCTCCATGCTTCTTGGTCGCGTGGTTTATCTGGCGGACATCGGCTCGATGGCTCCCATGCTCGGACTACTCGGGACGGTCATCGGTTTGATCACTTCGTTTAAAGACATTGCCAATCCTGACACGTTCTCCGGGAACCAGCAGATGGGCGTTGCAGGCGGTGTCTTCGAGGCGCTCTTCAATACGGCAGGCGGGCTGAGCATCGGCATTCCGTGCCTCATGGTTTACGCCATTTATCGCGGCAAGGTGCAACGGCTCATCTCAGAACTGGAGTCCGCTTCCACGCATTTGATGGCGCTGCTCTCCGCTCAATACAAGCGCGCGGCCCGTGCAGCAGCAAGCCGGAACCCAGGTCAGATGGATCACTAATCCTTTCCCTGCATGAAGTTCCGCAAGCTAAGCCAGATCGAACCGGTGCCGATGCAGTTGGCACCGATGATCGATATTTTATTCCTATTGCTGCTCTTCTTCATCATCACTTGGAACTACGCACGTCGGGAAACGGAGATTGAAATCAGCGTCCCGGCGGCGGATGAAGGCAAGAAAAGCGCCCAGCGTGATCTTGGAGAAATCATCGTCAATGTCCGTAAAGGTGGCGAGATCGTCGTGGAAGGTGAGAAGCTCACAGAGGAGCAGTTGCTCGCGAAGCTTCAGATCATCGGCAGCGTTCACAAGGACATCGCCGTCATTCTGCGGAGTGATGAGAACAGCGTTTATAAATTCACCATGAATGTGCTGAACATCTGTCAGAAGGCTGGCATCTGGAATGTATCCTTCGCCACCCGGCCCCCAGAAGATGGAGCCAAAGCACCCGCAGCCCCGAAGTAAGTCATTGAGCATGGACAGAGTGATGAAGGCTTCGAGATCAAGGTGTGGAATGATGTGTGCGGTGACAGCAGCAGCAGTGATGCTGGGAGTCGTCAGCGCTAGCGCCCAACAGGTTCCGAAGGCGGTTCCCATCGCGGAACCAGTGGATGAGAAAGCGCCGCCGAGGGCTATGCCCGTGGAAGATCCGCCGAAGCCAAAAGCGCCCATCTCCAAAGGGCCGGATGAAGACCTCTATGACTACGCCATTCTGTGTTACTCGCAGAAGGATTATCAGCTCGCCATCAAGCCCTTCAGCGACTACCTCCGCGCTTATCCGCAGGGCTCGCACGCGCCTGAAGTCTGGTTCCGACTCGGTGAATCGAATCTGAAAACCAGTCAGAGTGAAGACGCTGAACGCGCCTACCTTGAGTGCCTGAAACGCTTTCCTAGAACGGAAAGCGCGGCCAGTTCCGCGTATCGCATGGGAGCCTTCGCTTACAACAGGCGTGATTTTGAACAGGCAGCGCAGTATTTTGAAATCTGCGAGAGAGGCATCAGTTCCCAAGACATCAAGCTCGTAGCCATTAACAACAAAGCGCTCTCGCTGAAAGTCGCCGGCTTGAAAACGAAAGCGCTCGCCGCTTATAAAGGACTGGCCGCAATCAAGACCGACAATCCCTACCGCGAAGCCGCGCTGGTGGAAGTCGCCACAGGCTTGCTGGAAGCGGGTAAAAAAGAGGAAGCGCTCATTTCTTTCACGGAAATCATCGGCATGACCAAGGACAACGCCGTGCTCGGTGATGCCTTGATCAAAGCGGGCCTGATCCAGAATGAACAGGGCAAAGGAGACCTCGCCATCAAGAGCTTCCAACAGGCACTGGCGCTCAGAGATTTACCTGCTGATAAGCGAGGCATCGCCGTATTCGGTTTGATCCAAGCCGCCTTTGCCAAAGGTGACTACGCCACGGCGGTGAAGACTTACAATGCCAATCCCACATCCCTAGCCCCGGAGGATGTGCGCCCGAAGGAGCTGCTGCTCATCGGCCTCGCGCAGAAGCATCAGCAGTCCTACCGCTCCGCAGTCGAGATCTTCCTGACTCTGGAGAAGAATTACCCCGATGCACCTGAAGCCTTCGAGGCGGGCTATCATAAGCTGCTGTGCTTTTTCCAGCTCGCAGACAAGGACATCATCGAGTTCGCTGAACGCTTCGAGAGCCGTTATGCAAGTGGTCACAAGGACCACGAATACCTTACCATGTCCCGTCTCATCCGCGCGGATTGGTGGTTTGGAAAAACAGATTACAAGAAAGCGGCTGAGGCTTATGCGGGAGTCTCGATGACGAAGGTGCCGGAGAAAGTGCGCTCCAGCGTGCTGTATAAGAAAGGCTTCGCCGAAGCCGAATCCGGTATCTATAACGATGGTATCTCCACGCTAACGACTTTCATCACGGACTACCCGAAAGATGATAACATGCCGCTCGCGCTCGCTCAGCGTGGTGTTTGTCGGAAAGCCGTGCATGATTTTCCGAATGCGCTTACGGATTTCGGTCTCATCATCAAGGAGCACCCGGAACATGCGGCGGCGGAGATGGCCTACTATCAAAGCGCGCTCATCAAGGCTGAGACGCGGGACGTTCCAGGTATGATCGCGGACTTTGAAGCTCTGGTGACCAAGTTCCCAAAGAGCGCTGCCGCTGGTGAAGCCTGGTATCGGATCGGTCGTGGCTACTTTGATCAGAAGCAGAAGGAGACTTATGCGAAGGCCATCGAGCCGCTGCGGAAGTCCATTTCCGCAGACCCGGTGCAATACTTGGACAAATCCAGCCAGTTGATGATTTCCTGCCAATATCTTCGCGAAGACCTTGATGGACTCACGAAGGAAGTGGACGCCTACCTCGCCGTTAAGAAGGATGGAAGCATCTCGCCCGCCATCCTCACCTACATGGGTAAGCGCTATTACGATGCCGGGAACTACAGTGCCAGTGCCCGCTATTTGACCAAGGCCACCACGCCTGATGAACCCGGCAACACACAGGCGATGGTTTGGAATTACCTCGGCCTCGCTGAACTGGAAGCAAACCATTATGAGGCGGCGATCAAGGCGTTAGACAACTACCTCGCGCAGACCCCAGAAGGCGCAGGGCGTGCGAAGGCACTGCTCAGCAAGGGAAGGGCTTTGCTCGCGCTCGGGAAATTTGATGACGCCGAGAAAGGCGCGAAGGAAGGACTAGAAATCGCCCGCGAAGGTAAGCTCCACGCGCAGCTCCAAATCCTCGAAGGCGACATCAGCATGGCTCATGGAGATGCCCTGGCGGCCAATGATGACAAGGCTGGAGCGACCAAGGAATGGCAACTCGCCGCTAGCAACTATGTGGTCATCAGCCAGATTTTCGTCGATCCCGAGATCACGCCAGAAGCAGCTGAGAAGGCCGCCAAGGCGCTGGATAAGCTCGGTGAAAAAGCGAAAGCAGCGGCGCTCAGAAGTCAGTTGGCCAGCAAGTATCCGGGCTTTAAGGCGAAGTGATCCAAAAGTAGAAGCCGACGTAAGGAGGCTCTAACTAAAGGCCAACAATGCCCAATGGCTGAAGAGTGAATCGAACGTGCTTGTTCGCGTCGCTGGCCACACGAACAAGTAACGACGGAGTTTCTAAGCGTCTTGGATGTCCTTGGAGGAACTTCAGAGCCTCCTCACGTCGGCTGCTACACAATGCCGCTTCTTAGTTCGCAGGCTTCTCTCTCACCGCCTGCACTGAGGCGTCGTTGTAGCCAATGACCCGCTTGCCCATGGAGAGGCTTTTGCTCTGGAGGAGGATTTTATCAGGTGGATCGTTGTCCTTCATCCCAGCTCCGAGGTAGTCGTAGCCAATGGCGGAAGCGTCTTTGGAGAGCGGATCATGGAGAACACGCTCATCAGAAAGGATGCCCTCCTTGATCAAGACATCAAGATCGCCGGGGTATTTCCCTTCGTGGTCAGACGCATATATCTTACAAGCCAAGACAATCTGTCGTGCATTGCTGATTGATTTGGTGAGCATTGCGCGCTGCTGAATGCCATTAAAGGCGGGCAAGGCGAGTGCTGCCAAAACGGAAAACCCTATCAGGAAAAAGCCGATGTAGCCCATGATTAATCCTGCGAGGGCCATACCTGCCCCGCCGATGGTTCCGCCAGATGCATTGATTCTGGCTTTCGCAATGTGACCGCAGATGATGGCAATAATCCCCGTCGCTCCGCACGTTACGAAACTTAGTATGCCCATGACTAAAGAGGTAATGGCGAGTCCGCTGGCTGGCGGTGTGGACGTGCTCATCGGCACTGCTACGGGTCTCGTCATCACTGGCACGAACGGTAATGCGGGGGGCGCGACATTGGCATTGAACACCTCTGAGACTGGCTTCCAATCCGTCATGCCTTCACACCAAAGAATGTCAGTGGGAAGAACGGACCCATCGGCGAGACCTTGTTGAACTTGGGCTTCGGACATGACTCCGAGCTGCTGACCGTTTCTGGCGAGATTATAATCCATAGCGTGGGTGTTTTGAACTCCCGACACGCTAGAGATTTCCGCTGAAACCGTCAAGCCTTCACCGCGACCGCGAGCACCGTTTGGAAATAAGGACTGCGGTTCTCGCGATCCACCACGCGCACTTCGATCTGTTCAAAGCCCGCCTCTTCCAGCATTTCATGCAGTTCCACTTCCGAGAAGCCGAGCCACACATCCGCATAAAGCGCTCTCGCTTTTTCAAAGGTGTGCTTCATCAAATCAAGGATCACCAATCGGCCACCGGGCTTCAGGATACGATGCGCTGCGGCCACGGCGTTGGCGGGATTTTGCGCATGATGCAACGCTTGGCTGAAGAAGGCGACATCCACCGTGCCAGCGTCAATCGGCGGCTCTTCCAAGTCCCCTAGCCTATAGTCGAGATTCGCGAAGCCATGCTGCTTGGCCAGTTTCGTGCCGTAAGCGACCATCTTTGATGAGTTGTCCACGGCGATGACCTTCTGACAATGCTTCGCGAGCATCTGGGAAAGCGTCCCTTCACCTGCTCCAAGATCGGCCACGACGACTGGCGGTATGAGATGGAAAAGCGTTTCGCCCAAACCTTTCCACGAGCGGCCCGGGATGTATTGCTTGCCGAACTTCCCCGCTAGCGCATCAAAGTAATTCCGCGCGGTATCCGCTCGTTTGTGACGAATCAGCTTTAGCGCGGTGAGGTCGCGTTTCGCCTCACGCATCTCCAGTGTAGCCGCATCCAGCAGCGCCAGTAGGTGATTCCGTGTCTCTTGTTCCTTGCTGGTCGGGGGATGCAGACGATAGAGACGGTTTTTACCCGCGCGCCGATCCGTCACCAAGCCCGCCTCTTTGAGCTTCGAGAGTTGCGCGCTGATATTGCTCTGACCGAGCGCGAGGATCTCCTGAAGCTCTGCAACGGAGAGTTCTTCGTGACGCAGCAAAGCCAGGATGCGCACCCGGTTGGCATCAGACAGTAGAGCGAATGATTTGAGAATTGACGACACGGTTTAAATCAGTAAACATATCAACGCATCATTATCTGTCCATATCAAACCAGAACACACTATGCCCAAGAGTTACATCTTCTCTTCAGAATCCGTTGGCGAAGGCCATCCCGACAAGGTCGCTGACACCATCTCCGATGCCGTGCTCGACGCCTGCCTTGCTCAGGACAAAAACAGCCGCGTGGCCTGTGAAACCTACGTGAAAAGCAATATCGCCATCGTTGGCGGTGAGATCACCACGAAGGCGAAGCTCGACTACGTGAAGATCGTCCGCGATGCCATCCGTGGGATCGGCTACGTGAATGATGACGATGTTTTCCACGCGGACAAAGTGTTCGTTATGAACATCATCACCGCCCAGAGCCCGGACATCGCGCAAGGCGTAGATGCGAAGAAGGCCGAAGGCAAGAAGACTGCTGAACAAGGTGCTGGCGATCAAGGCCTCATGTTCGGTTACGCTTGCAATGAGACTCCTGAGCTCATGCCCGCACCTGTCATGTATGCGCACCGCCTCGGCAGTGAGTTGACCAAAATCCGCAAGGCTGGCAAAGCCGCGAAATGGCTGCGCCCAGACGCGAAGAGCCAGGTCTCCGTGGAATACGTGGACGGCATCCCGACGCGCATCGTGAACGTGGTCATCTCCACGCAACATGCTGAGGGCGTGAAGCACAGCGAGATCGAGAAGTTCTGCATCGAGCAGATCATCAAGAAGCAGCTTCCGAAGAACATGCTCACGAAGGACACCGAGTTCCTCATCAACCCCACGGGTAAGTTTGTCGTCGGCGGTCCTCAAGGCGACACTGGCCTCACGGGTCGCAAGATCATCGTGGATACCTACGGCGGCATGGGCCGTCACGGTGGCGGTGCCTTCTCTGGCAAAGACCCTTCCAAAGTGGACCGCAGCGCCGCCTACATGGGCCGCTGGGTCGCGAAGAACGTGGTCGCTGCTGGCCTCGCCGATCGTTGCGAAGTGCAGTTCGCCTACGCCATCGGTCACCCGAATCCCGTGAGCGTTCATGTGGATACTTTCGGCACCAACAAGAAGTCCGAAGACTCCATCATCGCAGCGGTGAACAAGGTCTTCAGCTTCAAGCCAGCCGACATCGTGAAGCACCTGAACCTGCTTCGTCCGATCTACTCCAAGACCACTAACTACGGTCACTTCGGCAAGAACGACAAAGACCTGACGTGGGAAACTACGGATAAGGTCGCGGCCCTCCAGAAGGCGGTGAAGTAGGGGCCAGATACAAGACTTCAAGATTCAAGAGACAAGATGCCAAGCCATCAATTCGAGGATCTTGAAGTCTGGAAAAGAGCTGCACGACTGGCCGTCGAAGTTTTGAAATTGGTTGATAGCATCAAGCTCTACTCACTCAAAGACCAGATGGCTCGTGCCGCTATCTCGGTGCCTTCGAATATCGCAGAGGGTGCTGAGAGAGATGGTGAGCGTGAATTTGCTCGCTTTCTCCGAATAGCTAAAGGCTCAGCCGGTGAACTCCGCACCCAGTTTTATCTCGGAGTTAGAGCCGGTATCATCAACCCAGACATCGCAAACACCCACATCAAGGAACTCAAAGAAATCGGAGCCATGCTGCAAGGCTTGATCCGCTCACTGCCCAACGACTAAACCCCATCTAGTATCTTCAAATCTTGAATCTTATATCTCTATGACCGACTACAAAGTTAAAGACATCGCCCTGGCCGAATTTGGCCGCAAGGAACTCGACATCGCTGAGCATGAGATGCCCGGCTTGGTTGCCACGCGCCAGAAGTATGGCCCGAAGAAGCCCCTCAATGGCGTGCGCATCACAGGTTCCCTCCACATGACCATCCAGACGGGTGTGTTGATTGAGACCTTGAAGGAACTCGGTGCCGATGTGCGCTGGGCTTCCTGTAACATCTTCTCCACGCAAGACCACGCCGCCTCCGCCATCGCAGCTTCAGGCACGCCGGTGTTTGCTTGGAAAGGCGAGACCTTGGAAGAGTATTGGTGGTGCACTTGGAAGGCCATCATCTTCCCTGGTGGCAAAGGACCAGAACTTATCGTTGATGACGGTGGTGACGTGACCTTGCTCATCCACAAAGGCTACGAAATGGAGAACGGTGACAAGTGGGTAGATTCCCCGTCCGACAACCATGAAGTGAAAGTCATCAAGGACCTCTTGAAGGACATCGCGAAAGACCAGCCCGGCATCTTCCACACCATTGTGAAGGACTTGAAGGGCGTCTCCGAAGAAACCACCACGGGCGTTCATCGCCTCTATGAAATGGCCAATGCAGGCAAGCTCCTCTTCCCTGCCATCAACGTGAACGACAGCGTCACGAAGTCCAAGTTCGACAACCTCTACGGCTGCCGTGAATCCTTGCTCGACGGTATCAAGCGCGCCACTGACGTGATGATCGCCGGCAAGGTCGGCGTCGTCTGCGGCTACGGCGATGTGGGCAAAGGCTGCGCTGCGGCTCTTCGCGGCATGGGCGCTCAGGTCATTGTCACGGAAATTGATCCTGTCTGCGCCTTGCAAGCGGCGATGGAAGGCTATCGCGTGATGCCGATCGAAGACACCCTCGGCACGGGCGACATCTACGTCACCACCACCGGGAACAAGGACATCATCACCGTCGAACACATGGTGAAGATGAAGGATCAGGCCATCGTTTGTAACATCGGTCACTTCGACAACGAAATCCAAGTGGACAAGCTGGAGAAGCTCGCTGGCATCAAGAAGCTCAACATCAAGCCCCAGGTGGACAAATACACGTTCCCTGCTGGCAACAGCATCTACATGCTCGCTGAAGGCCGTCTCGTGAACCTCGGCTGCGCCACAGGCCACCCGAGCTTCGTCATGAGCAACAGCTTCACCAACCAGACGCTGGCTCAAATCGAACTCTGGGAAACCCGCGAAACCCGAGCCATCGGCGTCACCGTGCTTCCGAAGAAGCTCGACGAAGAAGTCGCGAGACTCCACCTAGACAAGATCGGCGTGAAGCTCACCGTGCTCAGCAAAGACCAAGCCGACTACATCGGCGTGCCCGTTGAAGGCCCTTACAAGACGGATCACTACCGTTACTAAAGTAGCCATCACGCTCTGCGTGATGATTTGAACACCCAACGCGGATGGTCGAAAGGCCATCCGCGTTTTTATTTTACTGAACCCAGCCTTGCATCATTTGTGTCAGAACCGTATTCTCCAACTATGTCAGCACGAGACACATTGCTTGCCGAAATTGAGCAACAGCCTGAACCAGTGCTGATTGAAGCGCTTCATTTCATCCGTTTCGTAGCACGACAGCGCGAACAAGCTGAATGGAACGATGTCCTGCCCAGCCGAGATGTAGAACAGGAAATTCTTGATCTCATCGACGCCCCATGAACCCACGACTTGGCGAAGTCTGGCTAGCAGACATGGGAATCGCAGGGAAGGTTCGGCCCGTAGTAATCGTGCTTGATGAAAATGTGAGCGTCGAACGCGCACTTCTCGTTCATGTCCCTGTAACTTCGCAAAATCGCGGCACGGCGCTGGAAGTTCCGCTGGGGCATCTGAGGTTTCTTACACCCGAATCCGTTGCGAATATTCAAGCTATTGGCTCACTTCCGCGGACAAGATTCGAGAGTCGCCTCGGTGTGCTTCCTGTGGATGATCTGGCCAAGATCAAGGCAGCGCTGAAACACGCTTTTGCTCTGCATTGAACACACTTACTCTTCGCTCCAATATGAAAACCGACCTCTCCGATTTCCGCCAGCCTCAGAAGAGGAAGTTCGACATCAAAAAGACGAAGACAAAGGTCGCTGACGTTTATGCTGACAAGGATGACTACGAGGCGCAGATCACGAAGCTGCGGGAGGACATCAATGAGCTTCAGGACAAGATGTATGCGCATCACCGTTACAGTGTGCTCGTCATCGTTCAGGCAATGGACGCCGCGGGGAAAGATAGCACCGTGGAGCATGTCTTCACGGGCGTGAACCCGATGGGCGTGGAGGTCCATTCCTTCAAGCGTCCGAGCGAGGATGAACTGGATCACGACTTCCTTTGGCGCAGCACCGTGAAGCTACCCGCGCGCGGGCACATCGGCATCTTCAACCGGAGCTACTACGAGGAAGTGCTCATCTGCAAAGTCCACCCCGAGATCATCGAGAAGTATCAGCACCTGCCCAGCGAAACGACCAAGGATATGGAGAAGCTCTTTAAGCAGCGCTACAAAAGCATCTGTGATTTCGAGCAGCACCTCGTGGCCAACGGCACGCGCGTGATCAAGTTCTTCCTGAATGTCTCAAAGGAAGAGCAGGCGAAACGCTTTCTGGATCGCATTGATGACGTTTCCAAAAACTGGAAGTTCAATGAAGCGGACCTCGCCGAGCGTGAGCACTGGGATGATTATCAGGAAGCCTATGAAGAAGCGATCAATGAAACCGCGACTGAGAAGGCCCCGTGGTATGTGATTCCCGCCGATGACAAGCGGACGATGCGCCTGCTGGTGGCGTCCATCTTGTTGGAAGAACTTCAGACGCTAAAGCTGGCGTGGCCCGATGTAGGGGCTGAGGCCAAAGCAGGCATGGAGCGGAGCAAGGCGAAGCTGGCGGCAGAGAGGTAAGCAAAAACCAGCAGTTACTTCCTGCGGCGGCGTGAGATCAGGAGTTGCGAGTAAGGCATAGGAGGGTCCGTGGTGGGTGTGGGCCAAGGTCCACCCCATGACAAACCGTGGGTGTGCATGATTTATTCAGCGTCATCTTAGCGAGGCGCACGCCCACGATGAACATTTGCAGCCACGGCCATGAACGCTGACGCGGCATATCCGCGGCACGGCCAGCGAGCCAGGCGTGTGTAGCCGACGGCAGGTCCGCCAACGACGAGGAGTGAATGGATGATGTGTTGCTGATGTGGGTGAAATATGGCAGAACGCTTGCCTCTGCAAAGCGCAAAGCTCATCTCATGGATACCCCGCCCGACAACAGTCTCTCGAATCTGCATCGCGCGCTGATGGACGGTTTTGCCATTGAGATGCAGACGTATGAACCGGATGGCTCGCATGTGGACTGGGTGCTCAGCCCGCTTAAGAACGGGCGCTTTGAGTTGCAGGAGACGCCAGTGGAAGTGTGGCAGGACGCAGGCAGCGTGGGCATGGCCAGCTATGCGGGCAAGACGGTCGTGCATGAATGCGAACGCGACGAACTGCTCGCTCAATTGCGTGAGCGCCTCGGCCCTGATCCGTATGTGAAACAGTTGCCGCCGCATCTGCATCAACCCGTTGATCCCCGCGTGCGCTTTGAGCATCGTATGGGCAATTTCACGCTCGAACTGCCCGAGGGCAGCGGGGCGCAGAGCCTGCTCCTCATTCCCTTCATCGTGCTGCTCTTCGCGCTGATGATCTCGTTCGTGTTGATGCCCTTCCTCGATGGCTGGCGGCAAGGGAACTGGCTGTTCTTTCTTCTCGGCCTCGGCGGCCTCGCGCTGTTTGGCCGGCTGCTCATTCCCTTCGCTGTCGATTCGCTATGTGGCCGCGCTTGTTTACAAGTGAAGGGCTGGACCGCCACCCTCACGCGTGGTCGCGCCTGGTGGCGGCGGGAGCAGAAATTTCGCTGGGATCAGGTGGTGGCGCTCGAACTCGTCGTCAACCGCACGAAGAAATTTGGCGCATCAACGACGGCGCAGTTCGTCCTCAAGGACGGCAGCCGCGTGGACTATGCCATCTGCATGCTCAAGCGTCCGTGGGAGGATGCGGTGAAGATTTTGCAATCACTGCTCGCGGCACGGGGGAAATAGCGGCGAGCCTCGTCTCAGGCCGCCACGATCAACTTGAAGGGCGCAGGCTGAAAGAGCACAGGCGTAGTCTTGCCCAGTTCCCCATCCACTTCAAAGGGAACGATGCTGGCGGATTCCACACGGAAGGACTTCGCTTGAAGGTAGTCGAGATCATTGCAGTCGCTGAAGTCTCCGCTGGCGATGGAGCTGAGAAATTGAAAGACTTCCAGCGGGCCGCGACCGTGAAAGAGGATGATGTCCAGCAGGCCGTCATCGTTCTTCGCTTGAGGAAACACGGGCACTGGACCGCCGTAGTGCTGGCCATTGCCGACGAGGACGATGGAGCCATGCAGAGGTGGGCGGTCATCCAGCAGCACTTGGAGTTGGGGGGCTTCGCGGGATAGGACACTGGTCGCAGAAATGGCATAGCTCAACGGGCCAAAGCGCTTCTTCATCTCCCAAGTTGTAGCCTCGACGATCTCTGCATCCAAGCCCACACCAGCGAGCTGCGCGAAGTATTCCTCATTCGCTTTCCAAAGGTCGATCTCGCGTCGTTTGCCGCTGGTGATGATTTGCCAGCACGCTTCAAGATCGCGTCCTGGCAGTTTCATTTCATAGGCGAAGACGTTCATGGTGCCGACGGGCAATACGCCGAGCGCGGTGTGTTGAGCTGTATCGCTGAGCTTCGCGTTGTGTCGGGCGAGCCCATGAATGACCTCATTCACCGTGCCGTCTCCGCCTGCTGCTACGACGACCGCGTGGCCTGCCTCCGCCAATGCAAAGGCCATGTCTTCCGCCTCACCGGGTATCGTGGTCAGATGCACTTCCGCCGCTGGCTGCAAGAAACGGATGCGCTGCTCCAAGGAACTGGCGCGCGTGCTGCGGGCAGCAGGGTTAAGGATGATGGGGAAAGGCATGAAACATCAAGGCACAAAGGCCACAGGCATCAAGGCGCAAAGTATGAAACTGATTCCGGCTTTGTGGAGGTTGCCTTTAGGCCTTTTCGCGCAATGCTTCAGCCTCAGCATGAAGCCCGCTCCGTCACCACGCCCAGCCTCCATCTTAGCGGCATGGCGCGGTGTTTGGCTGGTCTTGTTCTGGATTGGCGGCCCGCTCTCCGCGATGGCGCAGATCACTACGCGAACGGATGCGGTGGGCACTCTGCTCAACCGATGGGCTACGGCAAAAGAGGCGGCAGGACTGGACAGCATCACTTATGAAAACAGGGACGGTGAGCACTCGCTGTTCGATGTCAGCTTGTTCCCGCAACTCCACCGTTACGTGCCGAGCGAGGCAGAGAAAGCGGCTAAGAAAAACATCGGTCCCGCCGCTGAGCTGCGGCATGAGCCGACCTTCGGGAACTGCTCAATGGCCGCTCCGGCAGATAAGGGCGGAAGCCTGCCGCGCTTCTACTACATCGACCCCAATGGGCTGCGGTTCCTCTCGAATCAATACCTCGGGGATAACCTCTTTTTCTATCCTGAGCATCAAGATCATGATGCGGGTTTTAATGGTCGCGGTGGCTGGGGGGATATGTATCCGACGAACACGCCTTATCTGGTGATCTCGCAGGGTTCCTCGTTTACGGACAAGCCCTTTTTACAAGCCTTCATCAGCGCCACCGCCGCCTTGCAGCCTGCGGTTCGTGACCGTCTGATCAAGACGCGAATGCTCATGCCCACGCTTCAGAGCCTCTTCCGTCATTGTAACCAAATGGTGAAATCTGAAGCGGATTACTTCACGGGAAAGGCGCATCCCGTGGTCTTTGAAGGAACGCAGATTAATGAAGAACGAATGGTGCGGCTGGCCCATGAGATGACCCTTGCGGCCATTCCTCCCGTGGTGGTGCTGTCTGCTGACAAGGAAACTGGGACGCGATCCGGCGTGGATTTCTTTGAGGCGAATGAGCAGATCACCGAGCGGCTGGCAGACACTCCCTGCTCCATTTCCCGCATCTTCCGGGGCAGTGCTTACCAGCGTGAGCTGAACGTCACGGCGCATAAATCCACGGACTTGATGGGCCGGACGCTGACCTATAAATGGGTGCTCCTGCAAGGCGATCCCCAGCGCGTTAAGATCGAGCCGCAATGGGGAGGTCAGGAGGCGAAGCTGACCGTCGCGTGGCATCCGGGCATCACGCTGGAGAGCGGCCTCATCTCCAACCGCGTGGAGATCGGTGTGTTCGCTTTCAACGGTGCCACCTGGTCTGCGCCGTCGTTTGTCACGTTCTACATGCTGCCGAATGAAGCCCGCTTCTACGATGCGAAAGGTCGCTTGGAAGAAATCTCTTATGAAGCGGAGAATCCTGATGTCGGCGTGCCAGCGTTGGAAGATCTGCGCTGGCTCACGCTGGGCCGCAAGCTCGCCATGAATGATCCCTCCCTAGGCATTAAACTGCTGCGCCAAACGCTTCCCAAAGACTGCGTGCCCCTGCTTAAAGACCTCGCTGACGAACTAGCGAAGTTGCAAGCTCAATGGCGTGAGCTCAGTGCGGAAGAGATCACGAAAAAGGACGCGGATGAGTTGCACACGCTGATGATGGGCCGCATCCGTGAGCGGCTAGTGCGACCCATCACAAAAGACGGGCCGCCCCTATGCCGAGCCGTTGAGATGGCGATCTCAAAAATTGCCGATGATCCTGATCTGTATCCCGCGTTTCAAGACACTCTCAAGCTCGAAGGGAAAGCCGTCACTGCCCGGCAGCGCCTGCTGGACTTTCAGATTCTGCGAGCCGTGACACCGGGGCAGTTTGCGCTTTGTTTCAAGACCGCCGACCTCACCCAAGGCGAACGCTATCACCTGCGGCAGTTCCATCTCACGCTGCTGAGTGAGACGCTGCTACCGGAGTTTCTGGATCGTGTTCCCGCGCCATTATTCGTGGACCCACGACTCACGACGCCGAAGCCCTGGCGTGATGTTTATCGCTACGGAAAGGGCGGAGCTTACATAGGTTGGACACGGATTAGCAGAGACCGTGTAGATGAGTTCGATGTCGAAGGCCGGATGATGCCCGGCGGACCCAAAGGAAAGCTGTTGGAGGTCCGCTACTTCAGGGATGTCAGTAAATCGAAACTGGACTTCGCACCCCGATAAATGGGGGGTGAACCTTCTATTCCTTACTTTCTTGCATTATCAATGCCTCTTTATCTGGCCTCAAATAAAGCCAAGCTGCCACGGCTGCGATGGCCACGTCCCGAGCTAGTGGAACCCATAGTGCCGCGCCTACTCTCGCGTCTCCCTCCCCGAAACAGCCGCAGTCCACGGAGATGCCACGCACCCAGGCTTGTCCCAGAAGCATCAGGAATATTCCGCAGAGTCCGAGTATCACAGCCGCAGCTTCACGTCGCAGTGGAGGCCACAGGAGAGCGAGTCCACAGAGCAGTTCCAGCGGTGGCAAAGAAAGCGCGATCAGGTTGATGCACCGCTCTGGGAAAACATGGTAGTCCGCGATGCTATCGGCAAACGACCATGGTGCGGCCATTTTTGACGTTCCGGCATAGGCAAAGACACCCGCCAGAGCGAGTGTTGCTATCCAACGAATATGATCCACCCAGCGCTTAGCGGGTGACGGGCATGTCGTGTTTGATCCAGTCATTCCATCCTCCTTTGAATACATACAGTTTGTGAAAGCCAAACAGCGCCAGGGAGCGGGCGACCATGATACTGGCCCCGCAAGTCTCGCCGGAGCAATACACGACGACATCACTGCCACGAGCCTGTTGCAAACGGGGTTGCTCCCGTAGAAAATCCTTATCGAAGCTGTTCATGTTTAGATTCAGGGATTGCGGAGCGTGCCCCGACGCAAAAGCCTCGCCTGAGCGCGCATCTACCAGCAAGGGGCTGGAGGTCTTGAGAACTTCCTCGAACCTGGCGAAATCTATTTCCTCCACTGGCGTTACTTCAGGCATTAGGGATGAAGATGCTTTCGGCACTGTGAGACTTGTCGATTTTGCACCCGCTGTTGCTACGGTCAAGGCGGCGTTGCGCTCGGCTTTTGGCACATATCGGACTTCGAGAGGATGCTCTCGCAGATGATTGAGCGTGGTGCCGATCAGGACACTGAAAGCAAGCAAAGTGAAGGCGAATTTAGCCATGCGCCAAAGCCTGAGCGCAGGCCCGTTATCGTCGAGTTTGATGGTTATTTCCATAGGTCAAGAAAAGGTGTCCAGTCCCGCAGGTAATGGGCACAGCCGGGAGCTTCGTGAAGTTGATCAGGGTGTGTAGCGAGAGCTTGCCACGCTTGATTCGCGCGCCATTCCTCATGCTCTCCAATCACCGCTTTCCAATCGGGGAAGGCGCGAAGTATCTCCGCCGTGCGGGCATTTGGCAGAGGAGGATTGAGCAGGAGCCGCCGCCCCGTGGATGAGCTGTCTTTTGGTAGCGCACCTGAAACCACGCTCAGCGGGCAGTTCCAAGAAGACATTGTAATATCATTCACCACCAAAGCCGCATGGCCCGTGCGCGCACACCAAGCGCGGAGAACTTGCCCATAATGATCCCCTAGGACAATACGATCCGGCTGAATCAAAGCCAGCTTTGGAGCACCAGAGCCGATCACCACGAGGCCCGGTGATGGGCAGGAAACTTCTGCGTGTGCAATCATGCCCACTAGGGCGAGCGCGAGAAGCAGCAAACAAGCTCCTGTGGACGAAACCGCCATTCTTCTCCAGATCACAGCTAAGTTGATTCTGCGTAAGGCGATATAGATCGCTGAAGCCAGAGCGATGATAGGCAATCCCCAGCACCAGATCGCCTCACCCACGGTGGAAAACGTGCAAGCCACGCCAAACGCAACAAGGCAGCCCAGTCGCGCCGCCGCAGTCAGTGCCGTGCGTGTTTCACCGCTGATGCCTGTTGCCGCCAGCGTCAGGGCACAGGCCCAGAGTGCTGTATATGTCGCGCGCGTCATCCAGCCACCTTCTACCAAAACTGTGGCATGAGTGCTCACCAGCGAGCGATAGTTCTCCAGCCTGCCTAGTTCCTGAAACCACTGCATGTAGGCATCTCCACTGCGTCCCCAACCCCAGCCCTGTGGTGCGGCGGCGATCATCGCTGGCACCTTGCGGTAGATGCTCCAGCGATTCGTCAGCGAGTAGTCTTCCGCATTGGTATCCTCTCGCCCGCCGAAAGGTTTGGGCCTGTCCGTCTGTGGCATGAACAGGAATAAAACGACGGATATTCCCATCACACCTGCCACTCGCAGACTGAGCGAGAGATCTGCCTTCCACCAAGCCACACTTGCCACCACCGCCAGCCCTGCCAGCGAAGCCACCAGCCCTCCGCGTGAACCCGTGAGCGCCAACAACCCTGCCAGCGCAAAGCCTGCAACCGTCATCGCATTTCTCCACTTGACCGCACCCAGCCAGATCAGCACCAGAGCACAGGCCAGCACGGCCCCCGCCTTGTTCGGATTCCCCAGCCCTAGATCCCAGCGCTGTGTCAGAATTTCATCCATGCCTTTCTTCTATCTTCTGACTTTTCATTCTGCCATCGCCCCCCACGCAGCGGCGATCTCCTTCGTCGGTAGCGCCACCATCTGCTCACGGGGCAGCCATTGCGCCCTAGCACTTGGATAAACCTTGTGATTCACGAAGTCACCGATGTAGGGCGGAGGCTGCCGCACCATCGCCTGCGGTGTGCGGGCGTATTGCAGGAAGAGAGCCCCCAGCTTCGGTGGCTCCACACCCATGCCGTGGCCCACGTCACGAACCATCTTGAACACCACGCGGTAACCAGCCGTTACGCATTCGTGGTAGAAATCTGCCGCCCGTAGCGCCCCCGGCTCCCTCTCCCCCGTCGTGATCAGCCATAAGAGCGAAGCACCCGCTGGGACAGGTTTGTCAAAGCTGCTCGGGATATGAATATGCACGCCTAAAAAACTCTCCGGCGTCCGCAGGGCCAGCCTGTGCGCATACTGCCCGCCCGCAGACATGCCCATCAGATACATGCGACCCAGCGGCAGACGGTATTTCTCCGCCAGCTTTCCCACTGCGGCCTTCCATTCTCGGGAGATTTCATCGAACTCACGGTCAGAAACCCGCGCCTCCTTCTTGTCCAGTTCCTCCCTGGAAGCCGTCTTGTTCCATCTGCCACCGCGCGTCCAGCAGAGCACGGGGAGCTGTTCTGCATCTGCCGCCGCCAGAAGGTAATCCACCAACGCATTCTTTTCCATCCCTCTCAGAAGCATCTCCAGTTTGTCCGGGTCCGTATGCCACAGCACGAAGGCGGGCAGCACATTTTTCTGTCGGTAGTCCCCCTTCTCAGGGGCCATCGGCAGGCGCAGCAGAAAAGTGATCTCCTTCTGACTGACCGCGTGCGTGGCAAAGGTTTCCCTGATGATGATCTGCGCTTCCAAACCCACAGGAGCCAGGAGCGCCACGACAGCCAATAACCAGAGGATGGCAGACCTCAAGTCATGCTTTTTCCTATGAGTTGAAACTGCTCTAATGGACATGAAAAGAATAAAAATACTTTTTCGTTTGACTAACATGCTATGGGGGAGGGTATTCTCCATAGTCAAATCAAAAAAAACATTCCTGTATGAAGAAACTGATTTTACTGCTCGCCGTTGCCCTTTGGGCAGATGCCGTCCCCGTCAGTGCCGCCCTCCGCCCCGTTCATCCAGTGCAGGATAATCCCTGCCCAGATGACGAAGACCCCGGTGACGAGAATCCCGAGTAAGCCAGAATGTAGCACGCATCCTCCGTGGTGCAGAATCCTGAGAACCGCACACACAGTATGCGGGCTATCCTGTTAATCCCTCATGCTTTCCCGTCTCCATAGCCTCCGTTCCCATACAGGCCCGCTCCTCTCCACCGCCCTCGTTCTCGCGCTGGCTATCGGAGCATGGTTCGTCAATGCAGAATCTGGTGGTGACCCTACCGCTTGTTGCGGGGGTAAGACGATGTCAGCGAATGAATCCTGCTGCAACGACAAGGAAGTCTATAAACCCACCGAAAAAGTCTGCTGTCAGGGAGAAGGCGGCACGGCGGATTCCAGCACATACCAATGCTGCTACATGGGCGGCGGGAAGGAAAAGAAATACCTCAAGGACACCGAGGTCTGTTGCAACATGGAGATTCTCTCCAAGACTGATCCAGATAAGGAATACTGTGGCGGGAAGGAAGTGCTGAAGAAGAGTGATCCGAAAAAAGTATGCTGTGCAAATGAGGTGCTGACAAGAAATGCAACAGAGGACTGTTGTGGTGGTGAAACAAAATATAACCCACTGTGGGACATATGTTGCGGCTCTTCTCGTGTTTTACGCAATGAAAAGGCAAATGAAGGCAAAGACGTTGGCACTGGTTGTTGTAAGGGAGATAGCTTTTTGCGCGCTCAAAAAGTTTGCTGTGATGATAAGTTGATAGATCGCATATTTGATGAGGTGCTTGAGCATCAGCTTGATATTGGTCCAAAGTCCATTGAAAAGGCGCTCGCTATTTCCAAGGCGCTTAATTCAACAATGAATTCTATGCCCTTGGCTCCAATAGAAGTGAAGATTAAAGAACCGAAATTTAACGGACGTCCGGTAGTAAAAATAACAAAAAAACATAAATGCTGCAAAGGTGAATATATTGAGAAAAATCAATGCGAAGGATCAGTAAAACTTGATGATCTAGGATTCGAAGGGCAGATAAATGTGCCAATAATGACAGGGCTCGTCTTGTCGGGCAGTCTTGGCGTTACATTTAATGTAGCCTTTGGTATTTCTTCGGAACAAACATGTGATGAAGATAAGAATTGTGGTTCCGTAGACTGGAAATTAGCTGCCAATGCTAAATTAGCATGTAATGCATATTTTAACATTGTTTCAGTCGGGGTTGTCGGTTCATTATCCACGAGTGGCAAATTCAAAGCATGCTCTCCTGATTGGGCAATTGATATGCAAGATGTAAAACTTGGCAAAGTTGAAGCGGGAGTAGAAGTTAAAATAGCTGGTGACCTGGCAGGATGGAAATATGTATGGGTAATTACAGATGGCTTATGAAACGAAAACTATTGGCAATTAATTTGGTAAACTTCTTTGGTGTTCTAGCACTTGCAGCAACTGAACCCGCAAATGAAACAGACCCAGTCTTCCTAACTAAACAAATTCGCGTTACAAAGGCCTGGGCTGACGGGTTATTGCTTACAAAAAAACTTAATATAACTGAGGATGCCAAAATATTCGACCTTGACATCTGGATTCCTAGTGTGCCCTACAACTTTAAACTTCAAAATGAAGCTGCGTTTTTCAAAACTGGATCGGGTAAACTATTAAGAGAATATCTCACATATGCCTCAACTGGCCGTTTTGAAGAACTTCTTGGTCTTTATACAATAGAATCGCAAAAGAAGAATCTAGAATTTTTCGCGAACGATTCAGCCGTCCGCAAACAATGGGAAGCTATACAATTATCATTACAAAGCCTAATTATTATCGGGGCGTGGAAAATTAATGAGGACGATTATGTATACTATGCCCAATATCCAACTGCTGTGCCATTCCCTCTTACGTTCCGAACAGTTAAAACTGATATTGGTTGGCGGCTGGAAAGTGTCCGCTTAGGCACTTGGGATGCAGCCCTAAGTTGAGGATGTCGCAAAAGGCCTGATTCAAGTTAAAGAGACGGGGTGAGGCACACGTTATAGCACGCTGTATGGCGCGATGGAAG
>JANYJH010000392.1 GCA_025361865.1 Phragmitibacter sp. | reverse complement strand
TCGTGCTCGATGGCGCTGAAGAGCCCTCCTCCGCGTTCGGTCTTGCGATAGCGTTTCATGCTTCCCTTTGCCTCATGTTTCAGACCAATGAAAGCGTCGCGTGAGGTTTCCAGAGGTGCCCTGGAGAGAATGCCGTTTGCTCCAGTCTGTTCAATAGCTGCACTGCTCATGTTTAGTCCCAATGGCAGCATGGCCATGAGGGACACCAAAGACACCGAGGCCACCGCCACAGCAACTGCGACCTCGACTAGTGAAAAACCGGCATAAAGGCGGTTCGACGACCTCACTGCTACACGGACTGCCTGGAGGTGTTGCCTGCAAAGCGTGGCGGGCGAGAGCTTCATTTTCTGTAGAGTTTGACATTTCCGCCAATGCCCGTGATCTGGATCGCAATGACATTTGGATTGGTTGTTTCCACCACAGGCCCTCTGGTGGACTTCAGTCCTATTTCCACCACCCTTTTAAAGTCAGAGACTCCATTGATGTTCAACTCACCGTGAGGACTGAAACGGAGGGTCTTGTAAAAAGTGTAGCCCTGCGCGGTGAACACGAATTTCGTCTTGTCCGCGCTCTCGCTGCTGATGCGGCTGAAATGATCGTTAGGAGGGCCTGGATTCGTATAGGCAAGGTTTGGTCTTCCATCCAGTGTCTTTGTATCTCCTCCAGCCGGTGCGCCCAGGTCTGCCAGATGGACCTGCTCCACTTTCACCAGTGTTCCTACCTGAGTGATCCTGTCCGCAGGGAGAGTAGCAGAGGTGTCGTCGTCGTCAAAAATCTTCGTGCCATCCTTCGAAGCCACCGTCGCCAATATCACGCGCCCTTTGCCTGTAAATGGGGGCTGAACATTCGTCGGCACCAAGGACATCACATCCTCTTCATAGAAACCCACCCAGACATAGGTGTTGTGGGCCATCGCATGAGCGCGGGCGGCCTCCAGGGTGTCCGCGATGTTGTAGGCTGCACGGGTAACGTTGCCGTTTCGCTGAATCGACTGGAAGGCTGGGACAGCAATTGACAGAAGGATTCCTAGGATGACGATGACCACGAGCATCTCAATGAGGGTGAAACCCCTAGCGTTCACTCTCTGCCTCCATAGGAGCACTGGTCGGCTGGGCAAAGCTGCGTTCATGATCATTTGAAGCTGCTGACGTTAGGCAAGTCCTACCACCTCTGAGGATATATACTCTGTTGCATCGGATGGGTTACAAACGCGGGGGGTCGTCATGGCCTTCATGTTCAGTGGTTACATAGTAAATTCCTTTGCTTGAGGAAATCCTGACAAAGAAAATCAACAAATCTCACGCCTCGCCTGCGGAAGCGGACCCAGAAATGTCCCCTTAAAACTTTCTTGTCCGATTTCGTCTATTTTGTGTCAGACTTTCCGGAGGGATCGGAATAAACGCATGATGCCAGAAACATTTGATCTTCAGAGAACCTTGAAAGCCGTGCTGGGCGGTCAAAAGGATGCGTTTCTCGCTGTCGTGCGGGTGTATGGGCCATCGCTGCGCACCTTTCTGGGCACGCAGCTTTTCCACTTGGATGAACTGGATGACATGGCGCAGGAGGTGTTCATAGCGGCCTATCACAGTCTGCCTAACTTCAAACGCACGGAGGACTTCGGGGCTTGGCTGCGGGGGATCGCCCGCCACAAGTTGCTCAATTACTACCAACGAACGGCACGACGCAGACAGACTCTGGAACTGTTCCGAAAGGATGCTTCGGTGATCGTAGAGAGCGATCTGGAGGAAGCCGCCGCACGGACGACGGAGACTCATCTGCAGGTGCTTCTGGGCTGCATCAACAAACTGCCTGACCGGATGAGGAAGGTGGTGCGCGGCTGGTTAGATGGTGAGAAAGCTGCAGCGCTCGTGGACGAACTGAAGCTTTCCCTGGCCAATATTTATCAAATCCAACATCGTGCTTCCCAAGCGTTGCGCGAATGTCTAAAAAAGGAGCTCGCCCATGCAGAATGACCTCCAAGACGCCCTGATCGCCTGGCAAGATGGTGATCTTCCCCGTGAGCGGACGGAGGAGTTACTCACTCGTTTGCGTGAAGATGCGGTGTTTCGCAGTGCCTTCGCGGAGGAGATTTGGATGTTGTCGCAGGCTCGTGTCGCTCAGGCTGCGAACCCGCGCTGGCTGGACTTGTGCGAAGAATTAGAAATAGCACCGAAGTCCGAATCAGACGGGCAGGAGCGCCTTGAACGCGGCGTTATGGCAGAGGTGAACAAGGCAGCACCGCAGCCTGTGCGACAGATGGATTGGCGGAGAGTCGCGCTCGGAACGATGGCCCTGAGCGCGGCGCTGGCGCTTTTCATTACGCTGAAACCGGAGCCACCGCCGAGGCAGGATGCGAGACCGGCCCAGCCTGCGGTCGCGGTTGTTTTGGAATCCACCGCGCAATGGGGTGCCCAACAGAAGCAGAGACCCGTCAAAGGAGACGCCCTTTCCCCCAGCCGCCTTCATCTGGGCGGAGGCCATCTCACACTGATGTTCATGAGTGGTGTCCTCCTGCAAATGGAGGGGCCCGCAGACATAGAGCTTCTCACCGTGGATCATGTGATTTGTCATCAAGGCAAAACGCGTGCCCAAGTGCCCAAAGGCGCGGAGGGTTTTCGCATCGAAACACCGCACGGCACCGTGACTGATCTGGGCACGCAGATGGGGGTGAATGTGGCGGAAGATGGGAAAACGCGCATGGCTGTCTTTGAAGGATCAGCCGAGGCCACGCTTCAGCAGCCCGGGCAGGATGCGGTGCGCACACTGGTCGTCAAAGCTACGCAGGCCATAGAGATGCTCTCCAACACCGGGGAAATTCTCACCTCTGATTCTGAGAATTTCCTGCCTGCTCTCACGCCCCAAATCGAGCCCCTCCAGCTAGCGGCAGACTACGCTCAGGCCGTTCATTCTGCCAAACCGCGCCACTACTGGAGGCTGGATCATCAGTTGGACAACTCGATTCCCAATGAGGTGTCTGGCAGCCCACCAACCCTGCTGTTAGTTGGCGGTGCCAAACTGACTGCTGATGCCGCCGGGCATGTCAGCGGGCAGTTCGGTGGAGCTAGTTCCAAAAGCGGGCTCACTGCTGTGGAACCTTGGCTCATGCAGCGCTCGGGCAGTGCCGTGGAGCTCTGGTTTGCCAGCACTTCTTCAGATCAAGTCACGTTGGCAGGATTCTCTAGCGCTCTGGATAACGCAAAACATGTGTGCCTGCTGGAATACAGCAGTGTTTTGCTTAACAACTCCAGAATCGGAAGGGTCACCGGTCCGCGTCGCGTCCGCTATCTTATGCGCTGGCCGGGTGACTCGAAATCCGGTGTCAATCTGCTCTCCGCCCCCGACATCACTTTGTATCAATGGCATCACTTGGTGGCTCAGCAAAAAGAACGGCAGATGGAACTCTATCTGGATGGTCGCCTCATAGGGCGTGGGATGGCGGATGAAATGCCGCAGGAGTTTGCTGCGGCTATGACCTTTGGTTACGCGATCATCGATGGACCTGCTCCCACCCGCTTGCCCACAGCCCCCAGCAGACACCTCTCCGGTCGTATAGCTGAGATCGCCATCTATGACCATATGTTGACCGTGGAACAGATACGTGAACACGCCAAACTGGGCGGAAAGAAGTTATAAGCACGTTTTCTAAAGCGGCTCTGTTTCCTACTGATGAAATCTCTCCAAATCTCACTGCTGTTCCTTTTTACTTTGAACGGTATCAGCGCTGAAATCACGCTGGACACCACCCAGCCTGGACGCCCCATTCCACAAGGCTTCGCGGGCTTCTCCCGCGAGTGGGGTCGCTTCCCCTTCCCTGAGAGCGGTGCGCCCGGCGAAGTCCATCCGACCTACCTTCGCCTGCTCACGCACCTTTGCGCTTTCAATGAACACGCCCTCTCCATCCGCATGGGAGGAGCCAGTGCTGATGGCATCAAGGAAGCGCCTGACGCGGATCGTTGGAGCCAGCTCGCCCAAATTTATAAGACTACGCATACGCCGTTCATCATCACGATCAACCTCGCTGCGGGGAACGTGCAGCTCGCGAAAGACTGGATCAAAGCCGCTCAGGCCGGATTGCCGAAAGACGCTATCGAAGCCTTTGAACTCGGTAACGAACCCGATGGCTGGTTCGGCAAACACAAGCCGCAGGACTATAAGTGGGAGACTTATTATGAGGACTTCCACACCGTCGCGAAGGAGCTCGTGCCCTCACTGGTGCCCGGTCTCGCCGGCCCTGCATGGGCTCACGGCGTG
>JANYJH010000373.1 GCA_025361865.1 Phragmitibacter sp. | reverse complement strand
CCGATGCATCGCATCCCGCTCGCTCGGTTCATGATCATCCCAGCCGCCGAGATGAAGCAGACCGTGGATCATGTAGAGGACGACCTCCCTCTCGTAGCTCTCACCGTGTTCCGTCGCCTGTCTCGCAGCGGTATCGAGACTGACCAGAATCTCACCGTGATGGAAGGTGATGACATCAGTTGGAGTCGGATCGTTAAGGAAGTCGGCGTGAACTTGGCCAATGATCTCGTCCGTGACCAAAGTGATCTCAATCTCTGAAACGGAGAGCAGGGGAGCGCTGAAGTCTTTCGCGGCGGCGAGGCAACTCGGCAAAGCCAACTCCATCACTTGACTCCATTCGTTCAATTGAACAGGCAGGGCCGGATGGCGATTGTAGAGTAAGAGCTGCGGCTTCACGCGGCACTGACAGCTTTGGCAGCGGCCTGAGCAGGGGCAGGCTGTTCCAGATCACGGGCCTGTTTGCGGACTTCCTCAATGGCCGTGCGCTCCACGGGTTCTTTCGGATACTTGATGCGGCTGTGCATCATGCTGAGCAGCGTCTTGATGAAGCTGGCCTTGATGGAGGCGAGTTCAGCTAGAGTAAGATCGCAATCATCAAGCTGGTTATCAAGCAGGCGATTACGGATGATTTCTTCTACCAACTGCTCCACGCGGGCTGGCGTCGGTTTGGTCAGGGTGCGGCTGGCGCTTTCAATGGAGTCCGCAAGGCTGATGATGGCACTTTCGCGGCTTTCAGGTTTCGGACCGGGGTAGCGGAAGCCGTCTTCGGTCACATCGGGAACATCGTCTTCACGGGCTTTATCTTCTTCCACGAGGCGAAGCATCTCCTTCTTCTGATCCAGTGCGCGACGGTAAAAGAACCAGACGAGGCTGGTGCCGTGATGCTGCTCAATCACGTCGATGATCTTGTTGTTGAGGCCGTGCTTAATGGCGAGATCCACTCCGTCTTTCACATGCGCCATGAGGACCAAGGCACTCATGCGGGCGGTGAGATCATCATGGGGATTATCATCCGGGTCCATGTTCTCGATGAAATACTCCGGCTTCGTGAGCTTGCCGATGTCATGGAAATGAGCGGCGACGCGGCAGAGGGTCGCATTAGCGCTCACGGTTTCAGCGGCGGCTTCGGCAAGATTTGCCACGACCAAGCTATGATGATAGGTGCCCGGCGCTTCGATGCTGAGGCGACGCATGAGCGGATGATTGAGGTCACTGAGTTCGAGCCAGGAAATGTCGGTGGTGACTTGGAAGAAGTGCTCGAAGACGGGTAAAATCGCACCCGCTAGCATGGCTGTGAGAACTCCTGTCAAGAAGGGCAGAACGAGCATCAAAACTGGATTTTCACTGGCGAGAGCCACACTGGCCTGCCCGAAAAGCAGCATGAATACAGTCGCAGCCAGGCCAATATAGAGGCCAGCGGTGAGAAGACGGCTGCGACGGCGGAGGCGTTGGCTCGTGAAGACGGCGATGAAACCCATGCTCAGCCCTGTGGCCATGAAGGGCAATGTTTGATTGGCCTGAACCAGCGAAGCTCCCAGTAGGGTGCCATACACCGAGGCATAAAGGCCGATGCGTCGGCCAGCCAGCATACAAAGGAGCATCGGCGCAAAGGCGTGTGGCACGACCATTATGGTGTAATCTCCCCAATTATGATGGAGGCCGTAGCCTAGGACGACCCCTGTGGCTCCGAGGTGCATGAGAATGCCCGTGAAGGAAAGAACGACAGAGCTGTTCGAGCGAGTGTTCGGCGGGAAGCCCAGATACCAATGCAGCGTCGCGGTCAAAAAGACGGCGGCGACGAAAACCGTGCTGTAGCCCTCGGCTTGAGCTTGAAGGCTGGCGGCTAGAACATGAAGCAAGACATCAACCGCAATGAAGGCTGCTGAGAAAATGCCGATACCGATCCACGGATTGCATCGCAGGGTATCCGCCAGTTCGCTTTGCAAATGCTTCCTTCTTACCTTGCCGCAAGAGAGACCTTGCCGATGCAATTGCGCACGTTTGATAAAGTCGAACATAGGGGCGGTCACGCGACCGGATTCTGATTATACGCGGCTGCAGGTAGATGACAACTCATTCTCGGATCTCCTAATTCTGGTTTCTATGTGCCTCATAGGCTTCAATAATACGTTGAACCACAGGGAGCCGGACGACATCTGAGGAGGCAAAACGAATGAATTTCACGCCATCAACCTCAGGGAGAATTCCGACAGCGTCTCCCAAACCGGAGCGAATGTGACGTTTTAGGTCGATTTGTGAAGGGTCGCCCGTCACCACGCAGCGGGAGCCGTCACCCAACCGCGTGAGGAACATGAGCATCTGCTCACAGGTCGTATTTTGAGCTTCATCGAGGATGATGAAGGAACGCTTCAGTGTCCGGCCCCGCATGTAAGCGAGCGGAGCGATCTCGATGATGCCGCGCTCGATCATGCGTTCCGCTTCATCGGGCTCCAGCATTTCATAGAGAGCGTCATAGAGTGGTCGCAAATAGGGAAGGACTTTTTCATTGAGATCACCGGGCAGAAATCCGAGGGCTTCACCGGCTTCCACGGCGGGCCGGGTCAAGACGATGCGGCTGACCGTTTTGTCTCTCAGTGATTGCAAGGCCTGAGCCATCGCCAAATAGGTCTTGCCTGTGCCTGCGGGACCGATGCCGAAGACGACCTCGTTTTCCCTCATCGCACGCAGGTATTCGATCTGGCCTCGCGTCTTCGCCAGCACCGCTGGTTTGCGCGCGGAGCCGAGGAGTTTCAATTGCAGGATGCTGTCTGCGGGGGCGTTCATCCAAGGCTGGCGGACGTTTTCCAGCACCATATCAAACATGGCAGCCGAGACCTCTCCACCGTTGCGCCGGACTTTCTCTAATTCGGACAGAACGGTTTTAGCGGCATCAATGCCTTCATCGGAACCATCAAGCTGAATCCAGCCATCGCGTGAAGTGACTCGCAGGCTGAAGGCTTCGCCTAACGTGCGTAGATGGGCGATGTCGTTTCCAATAACGGAATGCAGGAACTGAGGAGTCTCGTAAGTCAGCGTAACAGTGGACATGACACCTCAAATCTCTATCACGATTGGGCTTAACGATACCCGTAAGCCAAGGCCCAAGTGACCCCGCGTTCATTCTTGCTCTTCACTGAGAAGACGACGGTGTAGGTTCCGGTCTTTGGTGGATTCACGCGGACGGAAACGGTTTGTTTCGCCGCCTTGCGCTCCATGTGAACGGGCTGGCCTTTGACATCCAAGATGGCGAGTTCGAGTTCGCAGTCAGGATTCGCCGTGCCCAGCCAGAAGGCGTATTCATTGCCTTTGAAGAGCTGGTGTTTGATGGCCAGCTTTTGGCCGCTCACCACTTCGCCATTCCAGTAGTCCTCGCGCACGGTGTAGCCTTGCTCCACAAAGGGAGTCGCGGCCTCCATCGCATAGTCATGCGCTTCATCTACCGTGCCTTGGGCCAGCGGAAGAATGAAGGCCAGCGTAGCCGTGAGAACGAGCACGCGGGAGCGCAGGGAGGTAGTCAGTGAGGGCTTGTTCATGGTGTAGATCACTTACCCTTTTTTGGCTCTGGCTTGTTGATCATATTCAGCAGTTCTTCACAGGTGACCTTGATGGAGTTCACCTTGTCTTGTGAGATGTTGCCTTCTTTGATGTCCATGTCGTGATGAATCTTGGTCAATCCTTTGGTGATGGCGACCACGCTTGGATGCTTCCGTGCGCTGGGGGACATGCCAGCGATGGATTTCGTGAAGTGCTCGACCAGCATTGGCTGATTCATCAGCTCCGCACGGTCATCGGTGAAGGCTTTGCTGATGACTGAAGTCACGGAAGCAGTGCCTCGCAGCCAACCTGCGAGACTGACGCACTGGGAGAGGTCATCATCCCGCATCTCTTGCATGGAAGCGCGCACGGTGGTCTGGGTCTGGTCGAGTTCTTTGCGGACGCCCTTCCAATCATTCTTCTTCACCGCATCCAAAATGCTCTGCGCGTGGGGACGGACCGCTTTGGTCAAACCGAGGCTGGCTGCGAGATTGATCACATCACGACCAATGTCTTCGACGGTCTGCTTATCCTGAGCCTGAACGGCAACGAAGCCTTCCGCCACAACATCCCCGAATACGAGGGAAAGCTCAATGCGGTCCGAGGTCTCGGGCAGCTTGATTTTGCGCAGCTCATCCTTCCAATTCGGGGAGCCGAGCTTATCCAAAACGGAGAATATCTCACTCGGCACGGGCACCACCACCTCATCAACGACAAAGCCGGGGAACTTTCCGGCGTCGAATTTTTCTACTCCAGCACTGGAGCCTTGCCCGAAAGCAAGACCAGTAGCGAATACGCCGCACAGGAGCGGCATCCAGTTGAATGCGAAAGTGTTTTTCATGGCAGGCAGAATGCGTCAGACAACCGAGACGCGAATACTGTCTAAAAAAGCTGGAAATACTCAATGCGCAACCACTTTGGCAGGAAAGGACAGCGTGATTGCAAAGAGAAGTGTTTCGGTCATGTTGTTCACGATGAACGTATATGGTTGCCAGCTTGAGAGCGTATGGGAAGACAGAAATGCCAGCTTCGTGCGGGCGCGACATTTGCTCGCGAAGGCCCAACCGCAGCCCGGATCACTCATCGTCCTGCCTGAAACTTTCAGCACGGGTTTCAGCCTGAATTTGGAGGTCACCTGCCAGAGCACAGAAGCGGAGGACGAGGCTTTTTTGGCAGAGGTCGCGAGTCAATATCAAGCCACCGTCGTGGGCGGCGTCATCACGCGCGTGGCCAGCGGTCAGGGCTGCAACCAATCCGTGGCGGTCTCGCCTAATGGAAGTGTCTTGGCCCGTTATACGAAGCTCCAGCCTTTCAACCTCGGCGGCGAAGGGACTATGCATGAGGCGGGTAGTGAGATCGTCACGTTCCCTTGGAATGGCTTCACCGTGGCCCCGCTGATTTGTTATGACCTGCGCTTTCCTGAACACTTTCGAGCTGCGGTGAAACAAGGCGCGAATCTCTTTGTCGTGATCGCCTGTTGGCCTGTGAAGCGTTATCATCACTGGCTTACCTTGCTGCAAGCACGAGCCATTGAGAACCTCGCGTATGTCATCGGCGTGAACCGCACGGGGAGTGATCCGAACTATTCCTATAATGGACGCAGCTTGGTGGTCAGTCCGCATGGGCACATCATCGCGGATGCGGGCGAGTTGGAGAATGTTCTCTCGGCCTCCGTCAGTCTGAGTGATGTGGAGCAGTGGCGGAGCGACTTTCCAGCGCTCAAGGATATGCGTTAGGAACGTAGTCCGCCAAGCCTTGGCGGTTTTCGGTCTTAAGCACTCTGACCGCCAAAGCTTGGCGGACTACCTTCTTCAATCGCCTTCAGGACTCGTCTTTTCCGGTTCGATGAGCAATATGTCACGCAGAACTTCAGCGGCCTTGGCATTGTCCGAAGCCACCAGACTCACGAGCGTTCGACCGTGTTCACGTCGGATGATGTGCATGGAACGCAGGTCCAGCCCTGCATCCATCAGGCGCACGGCAATAGGTGCTAGAGCCCCCGGCTTGTCTTCGAGCTGGATGAGCAGCGCATCCTGGGTGACGGCCTTGAATCCTGCGTCTCTTAAGGCGCGCAGGGCTTCATCATACTTGTCCACCACGAGGCTGACAATGCCGTGATCCGCTACACTCTCGATGCCCATTTCTTCAATATTCACGCCGTGCTTGGCCAGCGCGGCGGTCAGCTCTGCGGCGATTCCCATGCGGTTCGGGACGATGACGGTAAGTTGTTTCATGGCTTGGGGTGTTCAGCGAGGGCCGCGACGAAGTCACTCACGAAGGCATCTATCACCGCTCGGGTGACATGCGGCATGGTGATGAGGTGAGCGATGCCTTTCTTCGGCGCGATGGTCCATTTCTTCATCAAGGATGCGGGCGGTTTCGGGAAGATCACGGTCAGCGAGTTCTCATGCTTCCAGGCAGCGATGCCATGCGCGTTCAGTTCGCGAACTGCATGGTCTGCGCAGTCGAGGCATTGTTGCGTCACTTGTGCGAGACCTTCGGGACCGAGCTGCTTCAACCGATACCACAGAAATAACGGAGCAATGGCACTGCGCGATCCAGAGATCGTCGTGTCCAGCGCGCCGACATATTCAATGCTGCGGGCGATGCGATCCACATGCTTCTTCCTCGCGAGCACGACCCCGCAAGGCAGCGGCGAGCCGAGCATCTTATGCCCGCTGATGGAGATGCTATCCGCGCCGTGAGCGAAATTCCACGGCTGCGGCGTCTGCACAAAGGGCAGGATCATTCCACTCAAGGCCGCATCGGCATGGACGTAGGTATGTTGAATGGCTAGGTCATCCAAGACCTCACGAATCTTCGCCAAATCATCCACGGCTCCAGTCATTGTGGAGCCGATGTTCGCGAAGATGATCGGCGGGACATCGCGATGAATGCGCAGTGTTTCGCGGAGGTCCGCGTAGTCCAGTTCACCGTTGGGCAGACTTTTGAGCATGATATTGCGCGTGTGCTGGAGTCGCAAAATCTTCGCCACGCTGTAATGCGTGTCCTCAGAAAAGTAACAAATGCCTTCCGGGAAAAGCTCCCGAGCTACGTAGAGGCCATACATATTTCCCTCGGTGCCGCCACTGGTCACATAGCCCCACCAGTCGTCTTTCGGAGCCTCCGTGAGCCGCGCAAATTCCTCGACTACCTCTCGCTCGAACTCATGCGTATTCAGCCGATAGTTCGAGCCGGTGAAAGGATCGCCGACATTGTTCACGCTGAATCGCAGGAAGCGGAACAGCTCACTGAAATCAAAGTCCTGATTGCAGGGGTAGCCGACATTGCGTGGGGTTGTTGAAGACAACTGCGCATAGAGCGCATCCAGCCGCGCTTGGTCTGAGAGCCTATCCGGCAAAAGAATCGACAGGCTGTAAAGAGGTAAGTCGGTGTGTCATGAGACCGATGAAGGCGATGTAAA
>JANYJH010000241.1 GCA_025361865.1 Phragmitibacter sp. | reverse complement strand
TTGCCCACACTTGGAGGCGTGAGGTAGTCGCGGTCCTTCGTCCAGGCGCGGTGCATCTTCTCCACCTTCGCCTGCATCTGCTCACGTTCTTCTTTGGTGAGGTCGGCATTGAGCAATGCAGGCTGATCCGCAAAGCGATACCAGTAATACGTCACCACGCTGCCATCGCCGAGTTGGGCCTTGAAGGGACCCGCGACCGGGCCTGGTTTCTTGAACGAGCTCTCGGCGGCTTCTGGGCTGTCGTAAGGCTCGGGGGCGCGTTCCTTGGGGCGATCAAACTTTAGTTCAGCGAGACCTGAAGCCGCGGGCACTTCGCTGGCTTTCGCGACGAGCCACTGATCTTTCTTGCCGTCGTTCTGGAGACGGAAGTATTCCGGCAACACCACCCGATTCCCTTCCGGTGAGGCCGTGCGGCTCACGAATTGATCGTCCCATTCGTAGCCATACGTCATCCCGTCTGGAGCGACGGGCGTGGCGAATGATTTCCATGTCATGGGCACCCTTTGTTCCTTCGGCGTTTTCTCGGTGTAGATCTTCCACGTTGATCCGCCACCGGATTTCAGGGTCTGCACATGAGAGCCATCGGGATTGACCGCGCCACTGACTGCCGCGCCTCCTTCAAACCAAGCCTTCACGCCATCCCACAGCGCTTTCTTCGTATAGCAGGTGAGGCGATGCAACACGACGGTCTTGCCATCTGGCCCTACGGGGAAGGAGGTCGGCGCGACTCGTGCGAAGGTCTGGCCTTGGTCATCCGTCGCCAGTGCTGCGGGCACATACTGCGTCTCCATTTGGAAAGGTTTGTTCGGCGCTGAAGCTCTCGAATCCAACAAGAGCCCGACATAATCCGGATTCAATTCAGCGGAGTGTGACCAGAAGTAAGGCGTGAAGAAACACACCGGGCCTTTGAAGTTCTTCGTGTTGAGGAAGAGCGTCCAGCAGTTGTCGCCCGTGGGCACGTTCTTGCCTCCCGTGGTTGCTTTCGCTGTGGTCAGCGGAAGCGGCAGGTAGCCGTAGCCAAAGAGATCTCCACAGGTGCCTTGCTTCACATTCAGGCCATCAATCGGGAACAACAGCCAAGGGCTCAACTGCGCCACGCCATAGAGTCCGCGAGGCTTCTCCCAATTCCCCGCACCATGCGCGGGGCCGTTGGCGATCTCTTTGAAGTTCACCGCCACGCCACCCATGATGAACTTCGGCGTCGCGGTCGGGAACCGTGTATCGCGCCACCAGCCAAGGCCGCCTTCAATGTCTGAATACAGATCCTTCGGTGGCTGGCCTTCATACTGCGCATGCATCCAGGTGCCGAAGAGCCCTGTCTGAAAGCGATGCCCCGGATACTGCTGCAACAACGGCCAAGCCGCCGCATAGAGCGAGAAGCCCGCATTGAACTCCTCAGGAGCCTTCTCTGCTGCAACCAGCAAATAGCCCGCCATTTCGGCCTGCTTGATTTCGGCAGCGGAGAGCGTCGCGACACAGATAGCGATGAGAGGAATGAGGAGAGATTTCATAACTTGTTTTTTGAGACAGATTCAAAACGCACTCAAACGCAAAACCTTCCTCAAGGAAGCGCTGAATTAAAGGTTCATTAAGAAATCCAGAGCCGGAGCGGGGCCAAGAGTTGAGGGGTATGGCTGGAGAGCCCTGGGAGCGCTGCCGTCCCCGGCGGCGTTTCTATGGCGTCAATCAACACTAAGCCATTACAAAGATTCACCCTAGGCACTCTTGGAAAAGAGAAGGCTCGCACGGCGTTGAAGAAACGCCGCCGGGACGGCAGCGCTCCCAGGGCTTCGCAACCATTCACAGCGCTTCCCTAAGGCCTCGATGTGACCTTGATTTGATAATTGAATCCGCTGGTTTCAAGTCAGGACCACAGGATAATAGCAGCGCACCTGAAATCCTGAGAGAGGCCCCGCTGTGGGTGACGTTATACGAATGTTGTTTGCCAAAGCCTGTGTCTTGGCGACAGATGACTTCATTCCCACTGCTCATGAAAAAACTTACCTCCCTGCTCCTGCTCCTCTCTATCAGCCTCCTCCACGCCGAAGCGCCTAAGTGGAAGAAGGTGCTTCCGGCCCTGCCAGACATCCTTGCGCTCCATGAGGGAGTGGAATGTTCAAAGACACCGGAGCGGCCCATCCTACTGAACATCTACGTCCCCAAAGCGGAAGGCATATACCCGGCGATCCTCCTCATCCACGGCGGTGGTTGGAAGCAGAATCAGATCGAGGCAGATAAGCCCTTGGCGGAACGTCTCGCGGCGCAAGGCTATGTCGTCGCGCAGGTGCCATATCGTTTGTCCACGGAGGCTAAGTATCCGGCGGCGCTCCATGATTGCAAAGCCGCGCTGCGCTTCCTGCGGGCTCATGCGGCAGAATACAAGATCAACGTGAACAAGATCGGCGTCGCCGGTGGTTCAGCCGGCGGTCATTTGAGCGCCTTGATGGGCATGACGGGTGGGATGTCCAGCGTCGAAGGCGAGGGTGGCAGCGCGGGTCAATCCACGAAGCTCCAAGCCTGCGTCGTGATGGCGGGCGGCATGGATTTGATCAAGTCCAATGAGACGACCAATGGCGAAGGCTACATCCTGTTCCTCGGCCCCATCAGCGAGAAGCGCGATCTCTATGTCGAGGCCTCACCGATCACTCACGTCGGCAAGGACAGCCCGCCGACGCTCTTCATTGAAGGTGAAAAAGACACGCTCAAAATTGGTCGCTCCGAGATGCAGGACAAGCTGAAGGCCGCAGGCGTGCCCACGGAACTCATCACTCTCAAAGACGCTCCGCATCCCTATTGGATGAGCCAGCCCTGGCTTGATCAAACTGCGGAAGCGATGGGCAAGTGGTTTGATTTGTATTTGAAGAAGTAGAGAGCGGTGATGATGTTTGGTGTTCTAAGTCATATTATGAAACAGCTTAAATTGTTGACCTGCACGGTCTGCATCACAGCCTCGGCGTATTGCTGCTTTGTTCAATTTAAGGCTGATAACCTCTGGCCATTAGTTTTGGCTATCGCGGCTCTATCGCCCATTTTTCTTTTAAGTCGCAGACTATTCCGGCCAGTTCTTCTACTGCCTATTTTTACCTTCTTGATGTTGTCTATTGATGCGTTCGCATTCCAGCATCGTCTTGCGATAGGAGTTCGATTATGGGAACCTTTTTTTCACGCTCACAGCATTGCAGACATAAAAGTTTCACCGTCGGGGAAAACCACTGCTTACATTGTAAGCAGTAATTGGCTGGACGATGCCTATGCCGTTTACTTCTCTACTCGCAGTTTATTCCTGCTTTGTGATTCAATCGATCTTGATACTCCTAAAGCCAATTATCCAAGAGATGTTTCAGCAGGTTGGGATGGCCCTCTTTTCACTACTGGCCAGCGATTGGTTTCTGTCGCGTT
>JANYJH010000235.1 GCA_025361865.1 Phragmitibacter sp. | reverse complement strand
CGGTGCCCATGACGGCGCAGGTTCCCGCGGTCGTCGCGAGGTTGCCTTCGATTTCATCGATGCCTTCATCGCTGAACCCTTTCCCGATGAACCTTGCTCACCAAACGATATTGGTCACCGGTGGCGCAGGCTTCATCGGTTCGGAGCTTTGTCGGCAATTAAAGACAGCAGGCGCGCAGCTCCGCATCGTGGACAATCTGGCCAACGGCAAACAAGAGAACCTCACGGAGATTTTGGATGAGCAGTGCCAGCTTCACGTCACCGACATCCGCGACTACGGGGCGATGGAAAGCCTTCTTCAAGGCGTGGACTACGTGTTTCATCTCGCTTGTCTGGGCGTTCGTCACTCGATTCATTCACCTGTTGAGAACCATGAAGTGAATGCGGCGGCGACTCTTCATCTGCTCGGCTTGGCCCGTGCGGCGGGCATCGCACGCTTCGTCTATGTCTCCAGTTCAGAGGTCTATGGCACGGCGCAAAGTGTGCCGCAGCCGGAAAGTCATCCCACATATCCGATGACGGTTTATGGCGCGGCGAAGCTCGCTGGCGAGTGCTACACCCGCGCTTATCACCGCACGTATGACTTTCCCACCGTGGTCATCCGTCCCTTCAACAGCTACGGCCCGCGCAGTCATCATGAAGGCGACAGTGGTGAAGTCATTCCGAAGTTTCTGCTCCGCACGTTGGCTGGAAAACCGATGGTCATCTTTGGCGACGGCACGCAAACCCGCGACTTCACCTTCGTCAGCGACACAGCGCGCGGCATCATCGAAGCAGGCCTCGCGGCGAACACGGTCGGTGAGACGATCAACATCGGCAGCGGCTTCGAGATTGCCATCAATGACCTGGCCGATGAAGTGCGAAATGTCACCGCCACACCGAACGCGGAAGTCATCCGCGAAGTGGATCGTCCAGGGGATGTGCTGCGTCTGTTTTCAGACACGTCCAAGGCGCGCAGCCTGATCGGCTTTGCGCCGCGCGTCAGCCTGAATGAAGGGCTCAGCGCCTTGCTCGCTTGGTATCAGAGCCAGGGCCGGACGCCTGACGAACTGCTCCAGAATGAAGTCGTTAAGAACTGGGAGGTGAAGCCATGAGCAACATGCAGCCCATCCAAATTCAAGCCGACCGCGTTCATGCGCCGATCCCCGTAGCGCGTCCAGTGCTCGGTGAAGAGGAGGCCGATGCCGCACGTCGCGCAATCCTCTCGGGATGGGTCACGCAAGGCCCGGAGGTCGAAGCCTTCGAGCATGAATGGGCCGCGTTCATCGGCGCGCCTCATGCCTGCGCCGTTTCCAACTGCACCACCGCGCTGCATCTGGCGCTGCTCGTCGTCGGCGTAAAGCCGGGGGATGAAGTCATCACCGTCAGCCATTCCTTCATCGCGACGGTGAACGCGGTTCGTTATTGTCAGGCCGTGCCGGTCATGGTGGACATCGAGCCAGCGACGTTCAACATCAGCCCCGCATGTGTTGAGGCCGCGATCACGCCGCGCACGAAGGCTATCCTGGCGGTTCATCAACTCGGGATGCCCTGTGATTTGGCAGCGTTGACTGTCATCGCGAAGAAGCACGGTTTGCCACTCATCGAGGACGCCGCGTGCGCCATCGGAAGCGAGATTCTTTGGCAAGGCGAATGGCAGCGCATCGGTCGCCCGCATGGGGACATTGTTTGTTTCTCGCTCCATCCTCGCAAGGTCATCACGACGGGTGATGGCGGCATGATCACCACAGCGAATGCCGAATGGGATGCGCAGTTCCGGCTGCTACGTCAGCATGGCATGAGCGTCTCTGACAAGGCGCGCCACAGCTCGAATCAGGTCATCTTTGAGTCCTATCCCGTCAGTGGTTTCAACTACCGCATGACGGATGTTCAAGCCGCGATGGGACGCGAGCAGTTGAAGCGTCTACCCAGCATTCTCGTGCGTCGCCGTGAGCTGGCAGCGCGCTATGCAGCCATGTTGAAAGGCGTCATTCATCCGCATGAGCCAGCGTGGGCTCGCAGCAACTGGCAGAGCTATTGCGTCCGGCTTCCTGAAGGCTGTGATCAAGTGCAAGTCATGCAGCGGATGCTGGATGAACGCATCGCCACGCGCCGCGCCGTGATGTGCAGTCATCGTGAAGAAGCCTGCCAGGACATTCCCCTGCCCCATTCATTGACCGAGTCTGAACGTGCCCAAGACACCGGCGTCATCCTTCCCCTCTATCCGCAGATGACGGACGAAGAACAAGACCGCGTTATCACCTGTTTCCATCAAGCCATTCAACCCTGATACCACCATGACAGCCACCGCCACCGCCCACACCCCCTTGGTCCCGATTCTTCCGGCCCGCTACGTGAACAGCCCTGCGGAGCCCTCAGTCTTCGAGCGCATTCCCCTGCTGGATCTGAAGGCGCAATACCAGCTCATTCGTGAGGAGGCCATCGCCGCCTTCGATGCCATCGGTGAGAGTGCGGCCTATGCGCAAGGACCAGCGACCCTAGCCTTCGAGGAAGAGTTCGCCACGTTCTGCGGCGTGGATCATTGCGTCAGCGTGAACACTGGCACCAGCGCGCTGCATCTCGCTTTGCGCTGCCTTGATGTCGGCCCCGGTGATGAAGTCATCACCACGCCCTCCACGTTTATTGCCACGGCTTGGGCTATCTATTATTGCGGCGCCAAACCCGTGTTCGTGGACATAGATCCGATCCGTCGCACGATGGACCCTGAGAAGCTGGAGATGGCCATCACCCCGCGCACGAAGGCCATCATTCCCGTGCATCTCTATGGTCAGATGGCCGATATGGAGCCGATCATGGACATCGCCAATGTCTTCGGTATCCCCGTCATCGAAGACGCCGCGCAGGCTCACGGTGCGACCTATCAGGGCAAGCGCGCAGGCAGTTTCGGCAGCATGAGCTGCTTCAGTTTCTACCCCGGCAAGAACCTCGGAGCGATGGGTGAAGGCGGTGCTTTAGTGACCAACGATCCCCTGATGGCCGACCGCGCGCGCCGTCTCCGCAACCATGCTCAAGGCGACCGCTATTACCATAGCGAGATCGGTTACAACTACCGCATGGATTCGATTCAAGCCGCGATCCTGAGCGTGAAGTTGAAGCATCTCCAACGCTGGAACGTGGCCCGCGCCTTCCGCGCTCAGCGCTACACGGAGCTGCTCGAAGACCTTCCGCTCATCCTGCCTACTAAGTTCGATGATTCCCAAAGCGTGTGGCATTGCTACGTGATCGAGAGCGAGCACCGCGCACACATTCGCGGCAAGCTGGGTGATGCGAACATCGAGGCGGGCCTGCATTATCCCGTGCCGCTTCATCTTCAGCGCGCCTGCTCGGACTTGGGCCACGGCCTTGGTTCCTTCCCGCACAGCGAGGTGCTTTCTCATCGCTGCCTGTCCCTGCCGATGTTCCCTGAGATGACGGAAGAGCAAGTCCTTCGCGTGGCCCTGACCGTGCGGCAGGCATTGGCTTCGGCGTAGTCTTGGAATGAAGCAAACGACGCTCCAACATGAAGAACATCCTCGTCACTGGAGTGGGCGGACGGTCCGTGGGGTCCGGCATTGTCCACGCTCTGCACCGCTCACCGAGCGCGACGAAGGATGCTTGGAACGTCATCGGCGCGGATGCTGATCCGTTCAGTTGGGGGCTTTACATCACGCCACAAAGTTTGCTGCTTCCGCTGGCCAGCTCGCCTGGCTATCTCAAGGCCGTGCTGCAAGCCGTGAAGAAGCATGACATCCACGCGATCATTCCGGGCACGGAAATCGAGACGGAGACGCTGATCGCGCATCGTTCTGAGTTGCCTGTTCCGCTCATCGCGAACGATGCCGCGCTCATTCCGCTGATGATGGATAAGCGCGCCAGTGAAGCCAAAATCAAGGCGCTGGGGCTTGCGTGCATCCCCAGCTATACCTTAGCCCGGAGCACTCAGGCCGCGCGTGAATTCGGCTTTCCCTTGATCGCCAAACCTTCTGTCGGCACTGGCGGATCACGCGGGCTCGCGTTGATTTTTAATCAGCAGGAGCTCGATGATTATCTGGCGAAAGCAGACCCGAATACACGTCCGATGATCCAGCCCTATCTGGGCACGCCTGATGAGGAATACACGGTCGGCGTTATGAGTCATAGCGATGGCCAGCTCATGGATACGATCATCATGCGACGCAAGCTGATGGGCCTCAGTCTGCTGCAAAGTCGGGAGTCCGACGGCCAACGCGCAGCCATCTCGACCGGCTATTCTCAAGGCTTCTTCATCAAAGACGAGGCCATTCAGGACTACTGCGAGAACCTTGCGCGAATGCTCGGCAGTCGCGGTCCGCTCAATATTCAACTGCGTCGTCATGGCGGCACTTTGTATATCATGGAGATTCATGCGCGCTTCTCCGGCACCACGCCCATGCGCGCCGATGTGGGCTTCAACGAGCCTGATCTTTTACTGCGCGATGCCTTGTTTGGCGAGCGCTTTGGCCGTCTGCCCATGCAGACGGATGTCGCGGT
>JANYJH010000140.1 GCA_025361865.1 Phragmitibacter sp. | reverse complement strand
CCGCATAACTGATGTCGTAGATCGCGGAGTTGGAAGCGTATTGGGTGAGAAAGACGAATCCGCCTGTGCCACTCAGATAGTTGACCGCTCCACTGGTGTCAGAGATGTGGAAGGTCATATTCTGTAAGAGCTGGGTAGCCGTGCTTCCCGCATAGGAGAAGGGGGCCATCGCGCTACCGTCTTGCGCTGAAAACGTGAGTTTGGCTGGTTTTACCGTTCCAGCAGTGAACAGCTTGTTGTTCCCGAGGAAAGTGAAATCAATGTCCATCGGCGTGCCGAGAACGCTTCCATCCCAAGTGTTCAGCGATGAAGCGCCGGCGCCATTATCCGTAAATCTGAACTTCTGCGTGGTAGAGGTTGCCGCGTTCTGGACGAAGCTCATGAATTGGCCACCCCCGCCTGCACTCAATGTTTGAGCAGAGAGGAACAACGAGGCCAGTAATAGAATAATTCGACGTTGTTCTTGCATAACTCCGAGCCCGTTCTTATTGAAATAATAGAAAGAATGGACAGTGCGACAATTTGTGCGCAAAACAAGTATTTAATGCATCTTAACTAAAAATAAAAAACGTGCAGCCCTCAGGCCGCACGCTTCGAGATCGTTTGTTTTTAGAGGATTCTAACTATTCTTCTAGGCTCTCAGATTTTGGTTCAGGAAGGAAAAGACCGATCAGCAAGCTCAGCACAGCCATTGTAACTGCCACATAGCCAGCGGCTTGTGCTACATGCATGGGTTTCACCAGTTCAGCGCCCCCTGCCAGCATGGGGGCTAAAAAGCTGGTTGTGACCAGCGACATGCTGGTTCCGATCATCCTTCCGCCGACATTCGTGGCAAAGCTCCCGCCGGTGCCGCGAAGGTGTGTGGGGAACACTTTCGGGAGATATTCGCCGAAATAACTGAACTGAGCGACGACCAAAAGACCGCAAACGGCATAGGCCCAGAGGAAGGTGCTGCCTCCATCCTTGAAGAGAATGAAATAGGTGATGGGAAGAACGATGAGCGCGGGCACTTGAAAGAGGCGCAACAGCGTCACGCGACTGATGCCGATGATCAGCAAAATCGCGAGAATGATCCGTCCTACCAGACCGCCCATTTCCTGATGAAACTGCACGGTGTCCGCCATCTTTTTAACCTCATCATTGATGGGCTTTTGTTTGCCGAAGTTCGCTTTGATCTGACCGATCAACTCTTTACGCGCAGGGTCAGTCGGAGCCATTTCGTTAAGTTGCTTGTTCAAACCATCCGCCTCTTTGCGCAACGGAGCTAGGGCCACGGCTTGTGGCTTCAACTCTGGCAAACCGGGCGTTACACGGGCTACGGTGACTTGCAAAGCACCGAAGGCGATGCCATAAGCGCAGGCCGAAAGCGCTGCCGTGACGAGCGTAACGCGACGCAATTCCGGCGCGAACAGGGCTGTGAAGCTGGGGCGTTTTAAAGTGCCTGCTGCACGACGATCCTTCCAAACCTTCGACTCAGGAACAAAGGGAAGCAGCAGCGCTATCGGGATCGCAGGCAGAAGACCTGTCATCAACAAATAACGCCAAGCTCCGGGATCAGTCGCACCCAGAGCGAGTGGCAATCCGATGTGTCCTAGGTCTTTGGCATGAGCGCTGATCCAGAAGCTGATCGTCGTCACCAAGACGCCACCGAGGGAAGCAAACGCCTGCGTGATGCCGAGCCAGCGCTCCTTCTGATGCTTGTCCTCAAAGACCTCCGCCAGCCAAGTAATCGCCGCGACGAATTCCACACACACGCCGATGAAGGTCGTGCTACGGAAGAAAATGAACGTGGGCAATGAGGTCGCGTAAGCCGCTGCGAAAGGTGAGAGCGAGTAAAGGAAGATGCTCCCTGCCATTACCGTTTTGCGCCCGAACTTGTCCACCAGCCAGCCGCCGAGCAAGCCGAAGACACCGCCGCACAGAGCCGCGATCCATAACAGACGACCCACCCAATCCGTCACGATGGGATTGTTGAGAGGAATCTTGAGCAACTCAGCAATCGCTGGTGCAGCCACCAGTGGCGTCATCAGGAGCTCATAGGTATCAAAGAGAAACCCGATGCTCGCGATGAGGATGATGAGCCAGGTGGTGACGGTGAATTTGGGAGCGGTGGACATGGTAGCGTGGTGTTTACTTGAAGATTGTGATTATGCCAGCATCGGCTTCAGCTCCTTGAGAATACGCGGCACCGCCACGAATGGGTCTTCCGCCACTTCATACTCCAGCGTGAACCAGCCCTGATAGTTCGCGTCTTTCAGAATCTGGATCACGCGCGGGATGTCACTTGATTCGGGCTTCTCAGCGCCCTTGCGCTTGATCTCCATTTTGAGCTGCACGTTCACGGCAAAGGGCGCGATCTTGGCCAGATCCGCGTAAGGGTCTTCGGTGTTGAAGTTGCCACTGTCGAAGTTGATGCCCGCCCACGGGCTGTCCACGCTTTGGATGATGTGAACGAGATTGTCAGGATCAGCGACGATTCCATGATGGTTTTCCATGCCGAGGAAAACGCCTTTCGTAGCCGCGTAGTCGGCGCATTCTTTGTAGGCTTCGATGCAGTTCTTTGTGCCTTCTTCGAGGCTCATTCCCTTCGGCGCGTTGCCGGCGAACACACGAATATGCGGCGCGCCCATGACGGCTGATTTGTCAATCCACGCCTTGGTGTAAGCGATTTCCCTCTCGCGTTCAGCGGAGCCTTTGGGATGCGTCCAAGTATTCCCGATCGCCGTCCCACTGATGGCAATGCCGCGCATGTAGGCGTGATGGCGGACCTTCAGCAGATAGTCATCAGTCACGCCGATGGGGAAGAAATAAGCGGTCAACTCAGCTCCGGTGGAGCCGTTGTCAGCGCAGAAGTCTATGAACTTCAGCATGTCCATCGGCTCATGACCGGGCTTCGGCGTGATCTCCTTGTCCTTCATCGTCGTGAAGTATTCGCGGAAGGAATAGGCTGCGCATCCGAGCAGCAGCCGTGGTTTGCCAGCGCGCTGGATCGGCTGAATGGCGGGCAAAGCGGACGCGCCGAGAGCAGCAAAACTGGTGGTGATAAAGGAGCGGCGTTTCATGGAAGCTGAATTTTGAAGGGAAGCAAGACGGAGGCATACGCAGCAAACATGCGCTCCATATCAAAGCGATCCTGCACATGCTGTCGGGCGGTTTTACCCATGCGCTGACGCTGGGCCGGATCATGAGTCAGTTCTACTAAAGCAGCCGCAAACGCAGCGTCATCGCGAGCCGGAACCAGTCGTCCATTGAAGCCATCCAGCACTTGCTCGGAAGCCCCGCCGACATCCGTCGCGATCACGGGCAAACCTGAGGCCAGCGCTTCGAGTGACGCATTGGGACAGCCCGCAGGTTCAGAGATCATCACGAAGAGATCTAGGTTCGCGTGAAACGCCGCGATGTCCTGAACCTCACCAAGCCACTCGATGGGAAGGCCCTCGCTCAGAGCATGAAGTTGGGCCGCGTAGTCTTCACAATGAATCTCCACATCACCAGCGATCTGCAAGACACACGGCGGTAGATTCGGCAAGGCCAAGCGGAATGCGGCGAGTAAATCTTCCAACCGCTTCTGCGGATTGATGCGGGCCGCAGTGCCGATGACCAGTCTCGTTTCATGACAGCGGCGCTTCGGCATCATGGGCTTCATGACAACGCCATTTGGGATGACATGAGTGTGCGCACCGAGCACGGCGACGGCTTGCTCGGCTTCCGCTTCATACTTCACGATGACGCCGGTCAATCGCGCACCATAATCCTTTGCGGCCCGATACGGCAAGGCAGCGCGGGGGTTCGCGAAGTAGCGATCCAGCGAGGCATAGAACATTTCACCGGGACTGACATCGAAGATTCTCGCCGTGAGCAAGGCATCCGCGATGAGCACTTTATAAACGGGAATCGCATTCCAAAAGACCACGCATTCAGCCGGATCAGCGTCCATCGCGATGAGCAATTCAGCCACCGCATCCGCTGCATCCAGACTCCCCGCTGGTGGCAACGCGATCACCTGAATGCCAGCCGCGATGAGGTCTCGTCGGCCTGGCGTGGGGTGATCAGGCTCTTCCTGAAGCACCGCCACGCGCACCGCCACGCCTTGTTCATGGAAGCGCCTAGCCAGCCGACGTAGGGAGGATTGCGCGCCGCCCGTGGAGAGATTGTTCGTGATGAACCAGAGGCCGCGCGCCGTATGCGTGGGTGCCATGACTCGCTGATAAAGCCACGCGCACCGCTCTGCCATGCGCGGCGTGGTGAAGTCCCTCATCATTCTCTCCCGACCACTCGGCGGTGGTTGCAGGCAGAGATTCGTGAGCGCCGTGGCGAAGTCCAAAGCGCTGGCTTCCAGTGCTAGCAGGGTGACAGAGGGGTTTTGCCAAGCAAGCTCTCTCGTTCCGCCAGCATCCGTGGTGACGAGTGGTAAGCCCGCTGCCAAACCCTCCAAATGGGCGAGACTCAGCCCTTCATGCGCGCTGCATGAGACGAGTGCCTGGCTTCTCGCCAGCACATCTGAGACTTCCTCACGGCCTTCCGTAACGTGGATGAATTTCGCAACGCCAAGTCGCACCGCTTCGGCCAGCGTGGCCTTCATACACTCCACCGCAGTAGGGCTAAGCGGCGAAGTCTCACCTGCGATGATGAGTCGAACGTCACGATCAATGCCCTGCTTTAGAAACGCGGCACGAGTCGCCGCCAAGATGGAAGGCAGCAGATGCAGGCGCTTTTGGGGACGTGGATTCGCGATGCACGCAATGGTGAAAGGTAGCCCTGGCATACTGGCTGGTTGTTCATCACAGACTGATAAGCCCGTGCGATCCTGAGCCACAATACCATTCCACACCGTGCGGATGGGCAGTGATCGTGGAGTTGTCCGAAGCTCGGTTTCTACGGCTTGCGCACAGGCGATCAACAACGCCGCATCCCCAGTCTGCAAGGTCTCCAGCCCCTCCGGCCATGCGGCCCGCGTGTTGTGAAGAGTCATCACGACTGGCCAACCGAGCGCGCTGAAACGACGCGCATCCTCTGCATCTATGAGGTGCCCATGCAGCACATCCGCACCGAAGAGCGCGGCGACTTGCTGCATGGCTGCGCTGCGTTGATCGCGGTTCAGTTGGCTCAGATCCATCATACCCTCCGGCTCCGGTAAGGTGCGTCGCATCGGCCTTCCGAGCACCACCAGCCGAGTGGGGATGCCTTGTCGCGGAAGCTCATTGGCCAGATCAAGAGCCACGCGTTCGGCACCGCCATGTTGCAGACTGGTGACGATCTGAAGGCAGCGATGACGCGCGTCTTCATCAATGTCCAACGCTGGCCAATGCACGATGCGGCAGGGCAGGGGAGTGCTGATTTGAAAGGCTCGCAAAGCCCCGTCGGTGATGGCCTTTTCATCAAGGTATCCGCAAAGGCATGGGGGGAGACTCTCGCTGCTGAAGTGGCCGCCAGAGCGCTGTCTCTCATCGCGCCAAGCAGCGGCGTGCTCGCCTGAAAAAGGCAAGCCCAAGGCCATCACACCTTGACCCGTGGAACTCCCCGCAGGCAAGACCAAAGGGCCGCGTCTTCGCAACCACGCACCCGCACGGAGCAAGACCAAAGGCGCTTTACTGGAGGCCAAAGCCTTCCACGAGGCTTCGTCATCGCGGTGGATGATGCGGACCTCATCCATGCCTGCCGCCTTGAGGCTTCGCACGCTGCGAGCCGCCAACCACGGGCGCTGCGCGTCGGCATTGAAGACGATGCCTTGGGTGATCATCACGTTGCTCCCCGCTCAGTAAGCGGAGGGATACTGGCGCGAGATGGATGACGAAGAATGCCCGCCAACGTGAAAGCCGGAGCCGCCTATTCCAGCACCGGGGCCGGGGTCAAAGGTGGTGCTGCCTTTGGCAAAGGTGCTGTCATCCACGACCT
>JANYJH010000073.1 GCA_025361865.1 Phragmitibacter sp. | reverse complement strand
CACGCGCCCAGAACCATCTCCGCCAGTTCGTTAAAACGGGATGCTGGAAGCTCCCAATACTTCTTCTCTTGGTTCCATTCCGGTTCCTTCTTTCTTGGGCCGTTCTTCAACCATTCGCGATTGTGTGCGGCAAACGGTATGCGGAGACGTATCGGCTGAGAGCCACCACGACGAAGAGCTACCGGAATGGTTCCGTTGTTCCAAACCGACTTAGCTTCTCGTTCATCGGGTGTCATTTGACGCGCGGCTTGACGCCTAACGACCCCAAGCTCAGCGACGGGCGCGGCTGGCGCGACTGCTGCGCGGTGGGGGAAAGGCGGCGGCAGGAAGCAGCAGGCGTGACAGCCGCGCCCGTTCGCTGCAGCGCATGGTTAGGCGTTGCGGTTGTCATGTTTTTGTCGTCGTCTCGGTGTAACCGTTGGCCGATGGAAGGGAACAGACCTCCATACCTCGAATCAAGCCATGCTCGATGGTAAAACGATGACCAACGCGCTCATCGGCAAGAATGGTTCCTGTCATATCGCGGACAACCTGATGCACCTCGACCAAGATGCGCCCGGCCTCCTCCGGGTGAAAAACCAGCGGCGCAACAGTCGGGTCAATCTCGCTCCACTGCTCGGTCCAGTAAGCGCGAACCTCGTCGGGGCCGCAGACAAAACCGCCCTTGAACGCTCGCGGCCAAGCCACGTCCGGCGTCATAAGGGGAAGGGCGGCGTCAATGTCCCGCGCATTAAAGGCAGAGTAGGCTGCGCGGAGCAGCTCGATTTGTGGTAAAGCGTCTGGCATAAGTGTGAGTCTCTTGGCTCTCGTTACTCGGAGCGCGTAGCAACGCCTAACAGTTAGATCATTAACATTTTTGTCAGTTTGCACACGAAGCGCTTTATATCCAACAGTTTTGTTCGGTTTGCCACAAGGATTCGCCTCCCTGTTCATGATCATCTTTTCTCACCGCCGCAGCGCATTGATCAGTTCATCCATCTTACTCACGAGGGATTGCACTTCCCCCTGCGTCGGCGGGTCACTGACCGCGAATCCCAGCGTGCCTATGCCGTTCGTGTTATTGCTGGTCCCGCTGATCGCGCTGCTGAGCTGCGCATTGGTCACTTCACCGGACGGGCCTTGAGAACCGTCATTCCCGCGGGGAATGCCGAACTGAAACCGCACCGCGCTCCCATCAAAGCTCGTCTGCACCCACGCATTCTCCCACGGGTTCAGCGTGCTCACGCCATCCACCACTAAGTTCGTGAACGCGGGACCAGTGCCGCCATTCGCGCCATCATTCCCACGGGGAATGCCGAACTGAAAATGCACCGCGCTCCCATCGAAGCTCGTCTGCACCGCTGCGTTCTCCCAGGGATTCAGCGTGCTCACCCCATCCACGACCGCATTCGCCACGGAAGGCCCCGGCGGTCCCTGGCCGCCGCCCGCGCCATCATTCCCGCGCGGAATGCCGAACTGAAACCGCACCGCGTTCCCATCGAAACTGGTCTGCACCGTCGCCGCCTCCCACGGGTTCAGCGTGTTCACGGAGTCCATGAGGAAGTTCGTAAACGCGGCTCCCGCCGGTCCCGGCCCGCCATCCCCCCCACGCGGGATGCCGAAGACGAAGCGCACGCTCAACCCGTCAAACGCTGCCTGCACGGTGGCATTATCCCCAGGGTTCAGGGTGTTCACGCCGTCCACCAGGAAGCTCGTCACCGGCGGGCTGCTCACCCCGTCCTGCCCGTTCGCCCCGTCATTGCCTCGTGGCAAACCGAAGCTGAAGACCAATGTGTTCCCCTGAACGCTCACGCCCGCCGTCGCCGGATCACCGGGGTTCAGCGTGGCCACGCCCTGCACCTGCGCGTCCGTGAGGGTTAAGACCGCATCAATCAAGGCCTTCAAGCCCTGGAGTTGCGCGCGCATCTCCGCAGCCGAGTTCGGACTGTGATCGACGGGAAGGGAAGGATCGAACATCGAATGAAAGGATGAAGGGTGAAGGATGAAGGAGGAATTCGGAAGGATGAAAAAAGAAGTCTGGAGTAAGTAGTGAATAACTAGGAGCCAGGAGTCAGGAGTCAGAATCTTTGTGCCTTTGTGCCTTTTGCCTCGATGCCTTTTTCATCCTTCATCCTTCATCCTTTAAGAAACCACCCCACTGGCCACGGGGCTTTCGGGGGCATCACCTCCATCGTTGTAGGCGATGACTTTGGCTTCGATGGTTTGGCCGACCGTGAGGCCGATGAGCAGTTTTTCTAATCCATCCACCGTGCCGAGGGAGAGGAAGTCCGCGTCCACGCCCACCTTCTTCACCAGCACGCGAGTGCCCGTCATGCGGGTCGCGTAGGTCCATTGCAGGATCGCCTTGCCCGCGCCCAACGCCGTGAAGGTCAGGCTCGCGATGGCTTCCGGTGGGCTGGGATTGGCCGGAATGTTCAAGCCGAAGGTCTCATAGCGGTTGTCATCATCCGCGATCAACGTGCCCAGTTCATCTATCAGCCCCCGCACGCGCTTGCGCAGGGATTTGGTGGCCGCCTTATAACCATCCTGAGCTTGTGACTGGACCGTCGTCGCGCTGTTGATGGCGGCTCGGGCATCCGTGAGCGCATCATGGGCCGTATGGCAAATGGCCGCCGTGGCCTCCATGTCCACGCTCTCCGTGGCCGGTTTGTCCGTGAAGTTTTTAGCCAGTGCTTTCAGCAGGTTCACCCGCCCGCTCTGACTGTCCGGGACGGAGGTGGAGCCGATGGGAAAACCCGCCGCTTGCCAATCGCTGCTGTAACCATAACCGAACAATTTCACCAGCCTCAGCCGACAGTTCTTAATCACGATGGCACCAGCGGCATCCGCTGCCTGAAAGAGCTGGTTCTTACCATCCAAAGCGATCTTCGCATTCCCGGCGGTCAGACTGGCGGTGGTGACAGCGTCGATGGTCGCCAGCAGCACCGCTTCCGTATTTTGTTTGATGCCGAGGGTGACCTCCAGTGTGTGGCATCCTTTGGCGAGTTGCTCCGCCATAGGCACGAGGATGTCATCATTATCGGGTGTGGGATTACTGGACATGGTATGTTTATTGGTTCGTGGTTTCTTGATGGGCAGTGGGGGGAAAGGCGGTGGGGAAGAGCTGTCCCAGGTTCCCGAGTCCCAGAAGCCCTCATCCCAGTTCGGCGTCATGGGTCAGCGGGAAGGGTTGAGAAACAAGGGATGGCCAAAGCCGCGCCGTTGCCTGAAAGGGCTCCGCGTGCTCCCAACCAGAGTGGTTGGCGGGAAAAGGAGAGTCCGGCACCTGCCGCCCAGACTGGTGGAAGGTGAGGGGAGACTCCTCTGAGCGCCGCCCAGACTGGTGGAAGGTAAGGGGAGACTCCCCGGAGTGCCGCCCAGACTGGTTGAAGGCGAGGGGAGGCTCCTCTGAGTGCCGCCCAGACTGGTGGGCAGGTTGCCGAGTCTCCTTTCCCTCTCAACCAGAGTGGTTGAGGGACCAACGAAACCACCGGGGCAAGCGTTGAAGCAGTGGAAGACGGCGTATCGTTCACCCCTTAGTTCACCACAGCTCAGGCCGGAGACGTGAGGGGATTAGAGTAAGCATTGAGCTTTTCCTGATGGCAGCACCTTTCACACTCCGCCATCAACTCCGTCTGGGAGATGCCCAGCGCCTCCGCGATGAACGCCATCGTATCCGTTTTAGGCACCTTTTTCATGGACTCCAGCGCCTGCACCGTCCCCCGGTCCAGCCCCGCTTTATCAGCCAACTGCGCCTGAGACAGCCCCGCCCTTACGCGTCGGGAACGCACGACTTCCGCCTGATGGCGACAGATCGGATGGAGATCCTTACGAGGCAGAGGAGACGAGACCATAATGGGAGGAGCAGAGGTGCCTCGGCGATGGGGGCGCGCCGCTTACTGGAGTAAACAATCTCAAATTTCAGTCCATGAGTCAAGATGGAGAAACAGTTTTTTGGGAATTAAAAGGGGAATTAATTCAGGGGGTGGGGAGGTTTGCTTAGGGATTTGGGCAAAAAGGAAGAGGGAGATGAAGTCAGAGGAATAAACTTCGTAAAACCTTGCCCTCAGAGGCATTTCCGCTTTGATGGGACGCAATCCCGTTCTTCCCCTTTTCCTGATGCAGATTCAAGCCAATACCCCTCTTCAGAGCATCCTCGTCCAATACCGCGCCACCTCCCAGACGGAACGCGAGAAAGGCACCTACTTCGAGGAGCTCATCCGCACCTACTTCCGCTACGAGGCCTCCTACGCCGATCTCTACAGCGATGTCTGGCTTTACGCTGACTGGGCGAAGGAAATCGGCACGCCTCAGTTCAAGATGTCTGCCAAGGACACCGGCATCGACCTCGTTGCCAAAACGCGCGGCACGGAGGAATACCACGCCATCCAGTGCAAATGCTACGCCCCCGACTACCGCGTGCGGAAGGCGGACATCGACAGCTTCTTCACCGCCTCCGGCCAGAAGCCCTTCACTCAGCGCATCATCGTCACCACGACCAATGACTGGAGCGAGAACGCCGAGAACGCCCTGAACAACCAGCAGCCGCCTGTCTATAAGATCGACCTCCATGATCTCGAAACCAGCCAGATTGATTGGGCCAAATACCAGCCCAGCGCCGCGCCCGCGCTTAAGCCCAAGTATCCGCTCCGTCCCCATCAGGCCAGTGCCAAGACCAACGTCACCCTCGGCTTCCAGTCCGCAGACCGTGGGAAGCTCATCATGGCCTGCGGCACCGGGAAGACCTTCACCAGCCTGAAAATCGCGGAGGAAGTCGCCGGGAAGAACCAGCTCGTCCTCTTCCTCGTCCCCAGCCTGAATCTACTTTCGCAGACCCTCACGGAATGGACCCAGCAGAGCGGCGTCCCCCTCCACAGCTTCGCCGTCTGCTCGGATGACGAAGTCGGCAAGAAGCGCAACAAGGATGAAGACATCGTCGAAACCTTCGCCCACGAGCTGCGCTATCCCGCCACCACCGATGCCAAGCGCCTCGCCGTGGAGGTAAAGAAGCGTTGTGATTCACAACAAATGACTATGGTGCCCTTGTGCACAATATTGACTTCTCCACGAAAATGAAGATGCAAGCGCTCCTAGCTCAACGGTAAGATCCAGCGAATCACATAAGCAACCCGCCACCACAATCATGCTTACCTCACTGCAAATCAAAAACTTCAAAGCTTGGAAGGATACTGGGCAAGTCCGGCTGGCTCCCCTCACAGTGATTTTTGGTGCGAATAGCGCAGGGAAAAGCAGTTTGGGGCACTTGCTTTTGGCACTGAAACAGACAGCGATCTCCACCGAACGAAAGCGCGCCCTGCATCTTGGAGACATCAATTCCATGATTGATCTGGGAACCTTCGCTGATTGCATTCACGGGCACGACCTCACGCAGAAGCTGGAATTTGAGTTTGGCTGGACACCTTCTGACAGAATCGAGATCAAGGATCCATTACTGAAAGACAAGATTTACTCGGGAGATCGAATGACTCTACATGTCGAATTGAGTGCTGGGAAATCGGAACAACCCGAGGCGACACGTATTGATTACAAGCTCTTTGACGGAGATCTATTGGTTCTCGATTCGAGCTTCACAAAAGGACCGTCCGGCAAGCTCACGTTGTCATCTAAGAGCGTCAACCTAATGCATAGTGTTGGAAGAAAGTGGCCTTTGGAAAATGCAGAGAAATTCTACCGAATTTCCGAGACGAGCCGAGCACGCTTTCAAAATGCTGATTTTCTCGCGGACTTTGCTATATCACTCGAAACATTGCTACAGGGCTTAGCCTACCTCGGGCCACTGCGTGAATACCCAAAACGAATCTATCAGTGGTCAGGCAACACACCTGAAAATGTAGGTATGAAGGGCGAGGATACCATAGCGGCGATTCTCGCCGCTGATGCCGAAGGTCGAAAACTCAATCGGGGTAGGAAACATCCGCTAAAAGGCTTCTCCGAGTTTATTGCGGAACATCTCGTCACGCTGGGAGTGATTCACAGTTTTCGTGTGCAATCGGTCGCCGCTGGACGGAAGGAATACGAAGTTCTTGTGAAAACGCACGCTAAAGCAGCTGAGGTAAAGATCACGGATGTTGGCATCGGAGTCTCGCAGGTCTTGCCTGCATTAGTGTTACCATTCTACTGCGCTCCCAACTCCATTGTCTGGATGGAGCAGCCTGAGATTCATCTCCACCCGCAGGTTCAGGCGGAGTTGGCTGACGTGTTCATCACCGCCATACACGCCACGGAGAAGGGGAAGCCTCGAAACGTGCAACTGATCATTGAGAGCCACTCGGAGCATTTCCTCAACCGTCTCCAACGTCGCATTGCTGAGGGTGCCATTCGTCCAGAGGATGTGGCCGTCCACTTTTGCTCCAAAGGAACTGATGCCACAGGGATGCAGCCACTCGATGTTAATCTCTATGGCGACATTGTGAACTGGCCGGAGAACTTCTTCGGCGACGAAATGGCTGACCTCACAGCACGCACTGTCGCCGCGATGGAAAAGCGCAAGATGCTTACCTCCTAATGACCTCGATCATCGACACCAATGTGATTCTGGTCGCGAATGGTCAGCACGAGGATGTTGGGCCGGACTGCGTCGCTACTTGCGCAGTCAGGCTGCAATCCATCATGTCTGGCCAGCGCATTGCTCTTGATGACGCCTTCGAGATTCTCCAGGAATATCAGCACAAGACGAGTCCAAAGACCTCCAATCGGCCGGGTGATGCCTTTGTAAAATGGGCACTCCAAAACAATGCCAATCCCAAGTGGTGCGACTTGGTAGTCCTCACTCCCCATGATGATCGTGGTTATGACAGTTTCCCCGAAGACGCTCGCTTAGATAACTTTGATCCGCCTGATCGGAAGTTTATTGCCGTAGCAGCCGCTCACGAGGGACACCCCACGATCCTGCAAGCGGCGGACTCAAAATGGATTGACTGGGAACCCGCTCTCAAAGATCACAATATCTCCGTAGAGTTTCTTTGCCCTGAAGACATCAAGCGATTCCACGACAATAAGTTCGGCAAATGAACGAATTCTTCCGCTTTCCGCATATCCCTCATCTGATATGGCTTGCCGCGGGGAACCCACGCGATGACAAGGTTTTATCGCCGGGTGATGCAGGAAGGTTCGTTGCTGGCGAAGTCGTTGTAGAAGAAAAACTTGATGGCGCAAATCTTGGTTTTTCCGTTAGTCCAGATGGCCACCTGCGCGCCCAGAATCGGGGCCAGTATTTAACGCCGCCCTATTCAGGACAATTTTCTCGGCTGGCAGCTTGGATCGGGATGCATGAGCCAATTCTCGCGAAAGCATTAGGTTTGAATCTGGTCCTGTTCGGTGAGTGGTGCACCACTCGCCATTCACTGAGATATACAGATCTCCCCGACTGGTTCCTTGCCTTTGATGTTTATGATACTAGCGCCGAAAAATTCTGGAGCACTGGGAGACGCAACCAACTGGCCAGCAATGCTGCAATTGCCGTCGTTCCTTCGCTTTTCAAAGGAGAGGCAAGCCTCTCCTTCCTCAAATCATTGCTCATGAAAGAGCAGAGCAGCTTCAGAAGAGGTGCTCTGGAGGGAATTATTGTTCGCACAGAATCTCCCGACTGGCTGGAAGCTCGTGCAAAGCTGGTCCAGCCAGATTTCACCCAGAATATTACCGAGCACTGGAGCCGTCGGGGTATTGAATGGAATCAACTGGCCAAGTCTGGCGCCAATCACGCATGCTAGTTTCGTTCTTTGCTCCGAGCACCATCAGCTCCACATTACTCATTGTCCACATGGCTCATTCTGAAGCCCGAAGGCGATCAGGTCACGCTCAGACAACGCACTTTCGGCCCCCGTGGTGTCGCTACAACAAAACGTGGATCGAGCCACCCGCTTGGTTGAAACCACGCATGGCATCCTGACCTACACGGAACTGGCTCCGCTGCTGGTGGACGGGTGACGGTGGTGGAGGCGGGGATCGCTTCGGGTGATCGCGGCTGCTTTGATCACCCTCCCCCTTCAAGAAAATGATAGCATCCGGCTGCGCTTCGCGTATTACCCGGCTCTTTTTCCCATGAAGCTTTTCTTTCTACCCTCGCTCCTTCTTGCTGCCACGGTTTCCTTGGCTTTCGCGGAACCGCCCAAGCCGGTCACGGTGATCATTAAGACGAAGGCGGCGCAGATGAAGTATGACACGGAGAAGGTGCAGGTGGCTCCAGGGGCGAAGGTGACGATCACGCTGCAAAACGAGGATGATCTCCCGCATAATCTGGTGGTCTGCAAACCGAAGCCCGATGGCGATGATAAGGGCATGGACGTGGCGCAGCAGGCTTGGGCGCTTGGGGATCTGGGGATGAAAAAGGATTGGGTGCCGGAGAACCCGCGCATCCTCGCGGCGACGAAGATGGTGAACCCTCACGCGAAGGAGACGATCAATTTCATCGCGCCGGAAACCTCGGGGGAGTATCCCTTTGTCTGCACGTTCCCCGGTCACGCTCTGGTGATGAACGGGGTGCTGAGTGTGAATGTTCCGGTGCCGCCGATCAAGAACCTGCACTACCGTTATTACACGGGGGAGAAGCTGGTGAACCTGCCGGACTTCGGCACGTTGAAGGCCATCGAGGAAGGGCAGCTTGATTCCGGTAAGGTGGATGTGAACCTGCACTTCAGTAAGCGGAAGGGGGACTTCGCGTATGAGTTCGAGGGCGCGGTGGATTGCCCGAAGGACGGGGACTACACCTTCACCATCGGCTCAGATGATGGCTCTGAGCTTTGGATTGATGATAAGAGCCTGATCAAGATCGACGGCATTCATCCTTTGAACCTCAAGGATAAAAAGCAGAAGCTGAAGAAGGGGGAGCACAAGATCAAGGTCCACTACTTCCAGGGCGGCGGCGAGGCGGAACTGTATGTGGGCTGGGCTGGGCCGGGCTTCGCTCAGGTGGCGCTCTCTGAGTTCGAGCCCGCAGGCGGCGTGAAGAAGAATGATAAGGAGAACTTCACGGGGATGCCGCTGGTGGTGGAGAATGAGGCGCGGGTTTACCGGAACTTCATCGCTGGCAGTGGCCCGCGTGGCATCGCGGTCGGGTATCCCGGCGGCGTGAACCTTTGCTTTGATGCGGATCAGATGAATGTGGCGCTGATCTGGCAGGGCGGCTTCATGGATGCGAAACGGCATTGGACCGGTCGCGGTCAGGGCGATCAACCGCCGCTCGGCTATGGCGTGGCGAAGCTGGGTCAGCAGCATGCGTTGGGGGTGCTGGCCAGCCAGACGGAGCCTTGGGTGAACAGTTATAAGAAGGATCAAATGCGTGATCCCGCTTACACCTTCCACGGCTTTGAGCTGGATGCGAAGCGTCAGCCGACCTTCAAGTATGACTTCAATGGGGTGAGCGTCACGGAGAGCTTCGAGCCGTCCGGTGACTACAAGAAAGAGAATGCTGGCCTGAAGCGCACGGTCACTCTCACGGTCAAGGAGGCTCCCGCGAACCTCTACTTCAATGCCCTTACCGGACCGATGGAAGTGAAGGGGAGCACGTTCCTCTTTGATAAAACGGTCAAGGTCACGCTCAGTGGGGCTGAGCCGCTGGTGCGCAAGACCACCGGTGCCAACAGCGAAGTCCTGGTGCCGATCACGTTTAAAGATGGCAAGGCCGAAATCATCATGACCTACTCCTGGAACCTCAGTTCATAAGTGTCAGTGGCACAGGGTTCGCTTCGCGGCTGCGCAGCCAAGCCTGTGGGTAGGACATGCTTCCAGCATGTTCAGTATCAATGAAAACAGGCAGGGATGCCTGTTACACACACAGGCAAGGATGCCTATGTTACCTGACAGTAGTCCTCCTCACTCCTCTCCTCCATCACTCCTTTTTCTTCCTTACCAAATGAAAGCCTTCACACGATTCCTTCCGGCCTTTGCGCTCGCCGTTTCCACCTTGTCCGCTGGCGTTCTGCCGGATGATAAAGAGGCCGAATACTACGCCATTGAAACCTTCCAGCTCCCGCCAGATTGTGCAGCGGAAGTCGGCTCCATCGAACTGATGCCGAATGATCGCGTGGTCTTCGGCACCCGTCGCGGTGAGATTTGGACGGTGGATAACGCTTACGACAAGGACATCAGCAAAGCGAAGTTCACCAAGTTCGCGGAAGGTCTGCATGAGATCCTCGGCCTCGCGTGGCGGAAGGACGGCTGGCTCTACGTCACCCAGCGGCCCGAGCTCTCCCGCCTGAAGGACAAGGACGGCGATGGACGCGCGGACATCTTCGAGACCGTGAATGCCGATTGGAACATCCTCGGAGACTACCACGAATTCGCGTTCGGCTCCCGCTTTGATAAGGACGGGAATATCTGGATCGTCCTCTGCCTTACGGGTTCCTTCCATTCGGATGCTCCTTGGCGTGGCTGGTGTGTCCGCGTGACGCCTGACGGCAAAATGCTTCCCACCGCCGCTGGCATTCGTTCCCCTGGTGGCATCGGTTTCATCCCTGACGGCGAAGTCTTCTATGACGATAACCAGGGCGTCTGGAACGGCTCCAGCTCCCTGAAGCACCTGACCGTGGGGGCCTTTGAAGGTCATCCTGATACGCTCAAATGGTGGGACCAGACCAAGGGTGCTCTCGGCGAACGCCCGCTCGATAGCGCGGACAAGACCCGCATCGAAGACGAGCGTAAGCGCAATCCCAAGTATATCCCGCCCGCCGTGCAGCTTCCCCATGCTCATGTCGGAAACTCACCCACGGCGTGGGATTGGTCAGAGAGCGGCAAGTTTGGACCCTTCGATAAACAGCTCTTCGTCGCGGATCAGTCATGGTCCGTGCTGAATCGCGTCTTCTTGGAGAAGGTCAATGGTGTCTATCAGGGCGCATGCTTCCCCTTTGTCAAAGGACTCAAATCAGGGCCCATCGGCGTGCGCATGTCAGCAGATGGTGGCACGCTCTTCGTCGGCGGCAGTGACCGTGGATGGGGTGCCCGCGGTGGCAGTCCGCATTCCTTCGAGCGCGTTCGCTGGACGGGCAAGGTTCCCTTTGAGATTCATGAAATGCGGGCCAAACCGGATGGCTTTGAACTCACTTTCACCGAGCCCGTCGATGCCGAGAGCGCGAAGAACGCCACCAGCTACACCATGCGTGAATACACCTGGGCCTTCCGCGCAGAATACGGCGGTCCTGAAGTGGATGAAACGATTCCTAAGATCGAAGTCACGAGCGTCTCCGATGACGGAAAGAGCGTGCGCTTGAAGATCACCCCGCTGACGCAAGGCCTCGTCCATCAGCTAGAACTGCCCGGTCTTAAATCCAAAGCGGGCCAGCCCTTGCTGCACCCGATTGGGTATTACACGTTGAACGAGATTCCGAAGAAGTAGGCGGAAAGGAACCGTGATCCAAGGCAACCTGCAATGAAAACAGGCAGGATGCCTGTTCTACCCACAGGCTGGAAGCCTGTCTCACGTTCTAATAAAGAGAGGGAAACCTAGCTCCCTGTTTTGACGGGGGCTTCTGGAGTCGGAGCAGGCACAGGCGGGGGAGTGGGCGCGGCTGGCACGGGAGCGGGAGTCGCGGGGACTGCGGGAACGCTGACGGGTGGTGTGGCCGTAGTTGAAGGCACTGCGGGGGGCTCTGGGAGCTTCAGCGTAGGTGGAGCGGTTGGCGTGAGCATCGGCACCGTAGGAACAAGTGGCGGAAGGCTCACGGTAGGGGCCTTTGGCTCGACTTTCGGCGCGGGTGGGGGACCGTCCACTTCGATCTTTGGCAGGTCAGCGTTCATCAACTCCGTGCGCTGCGTGATTTGGTCATTTCTGGACCCTGCTTCCACGAGGGCGTCCATTTTCCCAGGGTAGCTGCGTGGCAGTGCGTCGTAGATTTTCTTGGCCTCATCCACCTTGCCATCCGCCCAGGCGAGGTCGCCGATGCGGATTTGAGCTACGGGTGCCAACTCGGAATCAGGGAAGGTTTTGAGAAGGGCTTCATAGCTGGCTTTGGCTGATACTGCATCACCGAGGGATTCCTGCTTACTGGCGAGCCCGAGTTGAGCCTGTGCTGCGAGTGGGTGATTGGACTCGCTTTTCAGAAACTCTTTCAGCGTGTCTAGGGAGGCTTCCTTCTTGCCTGCCGACCACTGGAGATCAGCCTTCGTGAGCAAGGCATTCCCCGCTGCGAGGGTGCCGGGGTATTTCTGGATGACGACATCACAATCTTCCACCGTGCTCGCTGAGGTGAACTTCTCCGCTGCTTCCAGTTCCGTCTGGCTCTTCAGGTGACGGGTGACTCCGAAAGCGATGAAGGCCAAGGCCACCAGCACAATCCCGATCACGATTTTCTTGAAGTTCTTCTCCATGAACTGCTCCGCTGAGGAGGACTGGAGAAGGACGGATTCTGGAGTGGCGAGGGCTTTGGTATCAGACATGAGGAAAGGGCTTGGGCGTTGGATGTTCGTGCGGCGGCTTAGGCTCCCACTTTGGCGCGGGCTTCGTCAGCCAGAGCGGTGGAGAGGTAGCGTTCACCGGTGGAGCAACCGATGGTGACGATGAGTTTGCCCTTGTTTTCAGGACGTGCGGCGATTTGCAGAGCGGCGACGACGTTAGCCCCAGTGCTGATGCCCACGAGCAGTCCTTCTTCCTTACAAATGCGGCGCGCCATCGCGAAGGCGTCGTCGTTGGAGACTTTGATCACATCGTCCACCAATGGCAGATCGAGGTTCTTAGGCACAAAGCCCGCGCCTGTTCCCTGAATCTTATGGGGGCCGGGTTGCACAGGTTCACCCGCACGGGTCTGGGTGATAACGGGGGAGGCTTCAGGCTCGACGGCGATGGCGAGGAAGCCGGGCTTGCGCGCTTTAATCACGCGGGAGATGCCCGTGATCGTTCCACCTGTGCCGACTGCGGAGACGACGATGTCCACTTTGCCGTCGGTATCCGCCCAGATTTCTTCAGCGGTCGTTTTCTCATGGATCGCTGGATTGGCGGGGTTTTCAAACTGCTGCGGCATCCAAGCATTCGGCGTGCTTGCGACGATCTCGGTGGCCTTGGCGATCGCGCCTTTCATGCCCTGAGGTCCGGGGGTAAGAACGAGATCAGCACCGAGTAGGGCGAGCAGGGTGCGGCGCTCCAAGCTCATGGTTTCAGGCATCGTCAGGATGAGTTTGTAGCCCTTTGCAGCGGCCACAAAGGCGAGCGCGATCCCCGTGTTGCCGCTGGTGGGCTCGACGATGACAGTGTCCTTTGTGAGAATGCCGCGCTGCTCGGCGTCTTCGATCATGGCCATGCCGATACGATCTTTTACGGAGCCAAGCGGGTTAAAGAACTCACACTTGAGCGCGATGGTGGCATCAACGCCAGCAGTCACACGGTTGAGTTTGATGAGCGGCGTGCGGCCCACGGTTTCGACGACGTTATTGTAGATGCGGCCCATAATAGGAAGAGTTGATGATTGAAAAACGGAATCCGCGTTAGAGCGGGGAGTCTGATATAGGTGAACCCGTCCACCTTGCAACCGTAAAAAGGCGCTCTTGATTTGAGGTCAACGCCGCCGCATCATCGCCCATCGTGACTGCTCCCAGTGATTCATTCTTCTCATCCATCCGAGCCATTCTCGGAGCTGATCGGGTGCTGACCGATGCTGAAGACCTGATTCCGTATAGCTTTGACGGAACGGCAGCGCTCAAACACAAGCCTGCCTGTGTGGCCTTCCCAGCGAGCACGGAAGAGGTGGCGAGTTGTGTAAAGCTGGCCGCAGAGCATCGCGTCCCCATTGTCACTCGGGGCAGTGGCACGGGCTTGAGCGGTGGAAGTGTGCCTTTGGACGGATGCCTCGTGCTCTGTCTGGTGAAGCTGGATCAGATCATCGAGGTGGATGCGCGCAACCTCACGATCCGCGCTCAATGCGGGGTGATCACAAAGGAGATCGACGATGCGGCTGCGAAGCATGGCCTCTTCTATCCGCCTGATCCGGGCTCCATGAAGATCTCCACCATCGGCGGAAACGTGGCGGAGAACTCCGGCGGTCTGCGCGGACTCAAATACGGCGTCACACGGGATTATGTCATGGGCATGACGGTCGTCTTAGCAGATGGCAGCATCGCGACGCTCGGCAATAAATGCGTCAAGGACGTGGCGGGCTATTCCTTGAAGGATCTGTTCATCGGCAGTGAAGGCACGCTGGGCATCATCACCGAAGTCCTGCTGAAGCTGCTTCCGCGACCAGCGGCGCGTCGCACCATGCTGGCCATGTATGACTCCATGGAGGCTGCGGCGGAGACCGTGAGCGCGATCATCGCGGCGCGGATCATTCCTTGCACGCTGGAGTTTCTGGATCGCATGACACTGCGTTGCGTGGAGGATTATGCGAAGATCGGCCTGCCGGATGTCGAAGCCCTGCTGCTCATGGAAACGGATGGCCATCCCGCAGCCGTGGAAGATGAAGCTGCGAGGATGCTGGACATCGCCAAGCAAAATGGCGCGCGTGAAGTCAAGATGGCGGCGGATGAAGCGGAGAGTGCGCGCCTTGCTTCAGCCCGGCGGAATGCTTTCTCCGCACTGGCTCGGGTGAAGCCGACGACTATTCTCGAAGACGTGACCGTGCCCCGCAGCGAGCTGGCGAAGATGGTTAAGTTCATCAACGACACCGCCGCGAAGCATCGGCTCCTCATCGGGACGTTCGGCCACATGGGGGATGGGAACTTGCATCCGACCTTCCTCACGAATGAAAAAGACCACGAGGAGATGCACCGCATTGAACTCGCCTTGGAGGAGATCGTGCAAGAAACCATCGCGCTCGGTGGCACCGTCACGGGCGAGCACGGCGTCGGTTTGGCGAAGAAGGCTTTCCTCAAGCAACAGTTCGGCGAGGCCAGCTATGCCTTGCTCCATTTGGTCAAAAAGGCACTTGATCCGAATGCGCTCTTGAACCCCGGCAAGATATTTGATTGAATCAAAGCTATGAGCCCGCACGCTCGTCTCTACATCATCTCCGGCTTGCTGATCATCTTCCTGCTCTTCGCTACTCTGGCGCTGAGCGGCTATTTGTCGCGGTGGGAGCGCTTCACTCCATTCGTCGTCAAAGGCGCGGAGGTGAAATAGTTATTCAATTCACCCTATGAACGCGAGCGGCTCCCGCATACTCCTCATCGCTGGCCTGGCCGTGGTGCTGCTGCTCATGCTCATTTTGGGATTCACTTCGTTGGTCTGGGGTTGGCCACCGTCGTTTGAAGTCAAAGGCTTCTGGTGGAACTGATGAGCATGACTTCTTCCAACGGCTTATCTGGCGCGTCCTTGTTGCGTCAGCTCGACTACTCCATCCTTCAGCAGTGTATGCACTGCGGCATGTGCCTGCCCACTTGCCCGACCTACATGGAGACCAAGCGCGAGCGGAACAGCCCACGGGGTCGCATCTCCCTCATGCGGGCCATCGCGGATGGGGAGACTCCGGTTAGCAAATCCTTCGCGGATGAGATGTATTATTGTCTCGGCTGTCTGGCCTGCGTCACGGCCTGTCCAGCGGGTGTGAACTACGTGGAACTCTTCGAGACCTCGCGCGCTGAGATCGAGCGAACCAAGATTAACGAAACGCCCCAGCGCACGTTCTGGCGATGGCTCACGCTGGAAGTGCTCTTCATGCGTCCACGGTTGCTGCGCGGCGTCGGCCTGCTCCTTCGTTTCTACCAACAAAGCGGTATCGAGAGAGTGGTTCGTGCCTTGCATCTGACTCGACTCTTACCCCAGAACCTCCGCAAGCTGGAGCCGCAAACACCCCGCATCGCTGCGTCGTTCTCAGACTCCTTGATTGATGAGATCGAGCAGCCAAAACACACGGCGAAATATCGCGTAGCCCTGCTCACTGGTTGCGTGCAGGACTTGGTCTTCTCAGACATCAACCGCGATACCGCCGATGTTCTACTCGCGAACGGCTGCGAGGTCATTACGCCGCGTGAGCAGTCCTGCTGCGGCTCATTGCATGGTCACAACGGCGCGCCGCATCTGGCCAAAGAACTAGCGCGGCGACAACTCGACATGTTCGATGTGGAAGCGCTCGACGCCATCATCAGTAATGCTGGCGGTTGCGGTTCCCATTTGAAGCACTACGGGCACCTGCTTCACGACGATCCCGTATATTCTGAGCGCGCCAAGCAGTGGGACTCGAAGGTGAAAGACATCCATGAATGGCTCGTGCAAATCAACTTCCGCAAGCCGACAGCGCCCTGTGGAACGGAGGAAGTCACTTACCACGAGTCCTGCCATTTGTGCCACGGCCAGAAGATTACTTCTCAACCACGCGCCATCTTGACTGCCATTCCCGGCCTGCGATTGATCGAGCTTCCTGAATCGAACTGGTGCTGCGGCAGTGCGGGCATCTACAACATCACCCAGCCGGAACAGTCGGCGAAGCTGCTGACTCGTAAGCTCGATCACCTTGAACAAACGAAAGCCTGTTCCGTGGCCACCTCGAATCCCGGTTGCCATTTGCAGTTATCCTTCGGCCTCCGCAATCATCTCGAAGCAAGCTGCAAGTCCGTGACGCAGCCCGTTTCCTTATTGGCAGCCGCTTATCGGATGGAGCGCGGCCTTTAGGCCGCTTATTTGCGGGCTTAAGCCCGCGCTCCATTACAATCCAGCCGCGCTCTGCGCCTGCTTCACTGCCTTGATGAACTTCGCGCGCTCGCCTTTGGGGTCTTCACCTTTGGACTGCTGGGCTATGTCCAGCACGAGTCGGTGATTGAGTTCGCCGACATTCTCTGTGCCTTGCAGCAGGAGACTGAAGCCAATCATCGCGGTCTCGAAGACGTAATCCTCACGCGTCTCATTCCAGTTCAAACCGCGATCTGTCAGACGTAGCGGGCCGCTGTCACGAGCAGTGGCTCCGTTCTTTCTAGGCTGCACGACTTCAAAGGAACCGATGTTCACGGGCTTGTCGTGGCTCGGCGCGAAGTTCTTCGTGGGAATGATTTCATACCAAGCGAAGCGCGTGGCCAGATTAGCTCCGCTGCTCGCCGGAACATGTTTCTCAGCGACCAAACGATAGCCTTGCACAACGGCAGGATCGAACTTGGCAACCAGCTTGTAATCGCCCTCGGCGAGATCAATCGCGGGTTGGTCCACAGGAACTTGCGTGACCAAACGCATCAGCCGACGTGAGGCATCCCAAGGGCAGGAAGCGATCTCTGCGCGCCACGAGTGAATGATCAACTGGGGCTGCTCAATCTTCCGCTTTGCCTCTACCGGAATCGGTTTGGTATTCAACGGCATGGGTGAGGAGAACAGCACATTACCCGCGAAGACTTGCGTCACGGTCTTCACCAACTTGGGCTGAAAGTAGATCGAAGCTTCTGGTTGAGTCGCAGCCATCGTGAAGGCTTTGAGTGACTTCGGTGCCGCTTGAGCAACGACAGGCGCAGGGGCATTCACGACAGGATCGGGAACGACGGTCGGCGCCGTGATTTCAGGGGCCTTCTCGACAGCGGGCATGTGATTGGCTACTTCAACCTTCGCAGGCTCGGGCAGCTTCGTTTCGACCACGGGTGCCGTGACTTCCGAGGCTTTCACAGCCACCTCAGCCACGACCTCGGGAGTCGCTTCGGGCTTCGCCAAAGTGATGCTCTCATCACGTTTCTCGTCTGCCATCTTAGCTTTGCCCACGGATGAGGTTTTCTGACCCAGCACGAAGGCTCCAACGGCCAGACAAGCGGCAGCGGCATACTTGGCGATGCTCCAAAGGGCCACCTTTGACCTCGCGTGTGAACGTGGGAACGCGAGGATCTTCGCGTTGCGCTGCCCCATCGCCAGCACGGTTTCCCGCTGGCGTTGATTCAAGCGTTTCGCTGGTAGGGTGGAGGTCTTCTTCAGGGCTGCGATGGCGTGCTCAATGCGCACATATTCAGCGCGGGCTTGAGGGCTGCTGGCCAGATATTGCTTGATGCGGGCAGCTTCATCTGCGTCCAGTTCACCCAGCGCATAGGCCGTGAGATCGAGGTGTTCGTTGTGATCAGGTGGGGTCATGAGGAAAGGTTTTCAGTGATGGTTTTGGAGATCAGCTTGCGAAGCCGTTTGATGCCGGTGTGGATGAGGAAGCCCACATTGGTGCTGCTGAGGCCGGTGACGGTGCTGATTTCTTTATAACTGAGATCGTGTTGGAACTTAAGGCGGATGCACTCGCGCTGGTTCGGCGGGAGTTGCTCGGAGGCGGTCCAAATATGCTCCAGCAACTCATCCCGGCTGGCATCTTCATCGGTTTCAGGCTGCCATTGATCAAGCCAGTCCATCGTGTCGTCATCGGCCAAGACCATGCGGTTTTCCTTGCGAAGGACATCAAAGGCGCGGTTCCGGCAGACGGCGTATAGCCACGGACGGAGGTTCTCGCGAATCCGGTCGGGATCGGCGAGATAGAGCTTGAGTAGCGTGTCCTGAACGACATCGCGGGCTCGGCTTTCATCTCCGCTGAAGATACTGGTGGCATAAGCGATCAGACTGCTTTCATACAGGTCGAGGGCTAGTCGAACCAACACCGATGCTTCATCTGGAGTTGGGAGTTGGGACGACATGTTTAAAACCTGCACGATAGGAACGATTCTGGAAGCAATTTATTAGGTGCGGATGAAAGTGTTTTGACTTTTGGTTAGACCGAAATCCGACTCTCAAATGAAACTGGACACTGCGCCTTGCGTGGCTAATATGGGCGCTCAGATGAATCGCGGCACCCAGTCACTTCTTCGACTCCGACCCACCCTGCTAGGGCTGGCGGCCTACTAACAGATACCCGCCGCCCGCACGGAGCATCGTTTGCCCGTGGTGTCCCTGCCCTGCATTCTCTTGAACGGGCCGCAATTCCAAGCCACTATCCTTTTCTAGTCCCATGTCCTTTGATCCTTCCCAGAAATATCGCCCATTCCCGCCCATTGATTTGCCGAATCGTCAATGGCCCTCACGCTCGTTGGAGCAAGCTCCGATCTGGTGCAGCGTGGACCTCCGCGATGGCAATCAGGCGTTGGCCGTGCCCATGAACGTCTCCCAGAAATTGGAGATGTTTGAAGCCCTCGTGAAATGCGGCTTCAAGCAAATCGAAGTCGGTTTCCCATCGGCCTCGAATACCGAATTCGAGTTCAACCGACGCCTCATCGAAGACGGTCGCATCCCTGATGACGTGACCATCCAGTGCCTCGTTCAGGCTCGCGAAGACTTGATTGAAAAGACCGTTCAGTCGCTGATGGGCGCGAAGAACGTCATCATCCACATGTATAATTCCACGTCTCCGGCGCAGCGGAAATACGTCTTCGGTTTGGAGAAGGCGGACATCGTGAACATGGCCGTGCGCGGTGCGAAGTGGGTGAAGGAACGCATCGCCCGTCTTGAGGACAACGGCACGCGCGTGACCTTGCAATACTCACCGGAAAGCTTCTCGCTCACCGAGCTGGAGTTTGCGAAAGAGATCAGCGAAGCCGTCATGGATGTCTGGCAGCCAACGCCAGAGCGGAAGATGATCCTGAACCTGCCGGACACCGTTCAGGTCGCCATGCCCAATATCTATGCCGATCAGATCGAATGGATGTGCGGCAACATCAAGAACCGTGAGAGTTTGATCATCAGTCTTCATGCCCATAACGACCGCGGCACGGGCACTGCGGCGACGGAGCTGGCCATGCTGGCAGGAGCCGATCGCGTCGAAGGAACGCTGTTCGGCAATGGTGAACGCACCGGGAATCTGGACATCGTTCAGGTGGCCATGAATCTCTACATGCACGGCATTGATCCGAAGCTCGATTTCAGTGACATGAACGGCCTCATCAAGATGTATGAGCGCTGCACCGGCATGACCGTTCCTGCCCGTCAGCCTTACGCCGGAGAACTGGTCTTCACCGCGTTCAGTGGCAGTCATCAGGATGCTATCAAAAAAGGACTGACCGCGTATGAGAAGCAGCCAGGGCCTTGGGATGTGCCTTACCTGACCATTGATCCGAAGGACATCGGTCGCGAATACCACGAGGTCATTCGCGTGAACAGCCAGAGCGGGAAAGGCGGCGTCGCTTATCTGCTCGAAGCCGAGTTCGGCATTGAGCTGCCTAAGGATTTGCAGCGTGAGTTCGGCCCCATCGCGAATGACGCCGTGGATAAGCTGGGCCGCGAAGTCACCGCTGCGGAGTTGAAAGCCATGTTCTGGAAGGAATACATCGAGCGCGATCAACCCTACGCCCTCGTTCATTTCCATGCGGATGGGATTGGTGGTCTCTTCTCCTGCCGCGCCAGCATGGAGCATCAGGGACAGGAGATTCGTATCACTGGCGATGGCAACGGCCCCATCGCAGCCTTTGTTGATGCCCTGAAAAACAACGGTGCTCCCGCCTTCGAGATCACCACCTATCGCGAGCAATCCCTCAGTGAAGGCACCGGAGCCAGCGCCCTCGCTTACATCCAAATCAAGCTGGCCAATGGCCGCACGGTTTGGGGCGCAGGCGTGGATACGAACATCGAGCTGGCCTCCATCAAAGCGGTGGTCAGCGCGGTGAATAGGGCGGCATAAAGACTACCCATGAATCTCACCACGGAATTCAGTGAACTCATCAGCGCCTTGGAAGCGAAGGATGTTCCTTATGCTTTATGCGGTGGTCTGGCCGTAGTTCTGCATGGGTATCCGCGCTTAACACAGGATATTGATCTGCTCATCCGGGAAGAAGATTTGCAGCGTGTGCTTGAGGTTGCTCAAGCTCACGGTTTCGATATTCACGCGGGGTTGATGGTCTTCAAAAGCGGCACTGATCGTGAGACGAAGCTCTATCGTGTCACGAAGATCGAAGGCCGGGATCATCTGATGCTGGATTTGCTTTATGTGACTCCAGCCTTTGAGAAAGCGTGGGAAACACGAGTGCGTTTCACTACTGAAAAACGGAGCGTTTGGGCTGTGTCCAGAGAAGGATTAGAGACCATGAAGCGTGCCTCCGGGCGTTTGCGAGACCTTGTGGATTTGCAAAAGCTGGGTATCATTCCAAGCGATGAAGATGAACCCGGAGTGGCTGAAGATGAGTCCTAATCAGTTCAAAGATTTCACTCGTGGAATCTCGTCTGATATGTCGCCAGAAGCTATTGAGCGCCGCTTTGAGATATTGTCAGAGCTTTATGAAGGCTGGCAATTCATCAGGGAATTCAAGTTTGTGGGCAGTGACACGGAAATCAAAGCTCAAGCCGCAGCGAAGCTGGAGCAGATAGCGCCATGAACGCCTCCATCGTCAAAGCGGTCCTTCTTCTCATCTGCTCGAACGTCTTCATGACTTTCGCGTGGTATGCCCACCTGAAAGATCAGAAGTCCAAGCCGTGGATGATGGCGGTCCTGATGAGTTGGGGTATTGCCTTCTTTGAATACATCTTCCAGGTGCCAGCAAACCGCATTGGCAGTGAGACGATGTCTCTGCCACAACTGAAGATTCTTCAAGAAGTCATCACGCTCACGGTCTTCGTGCCCTTCGTGTTCTTCTACATGAAGCAGCCGTTGAAATGGGATTTCCTCTGGGCCGCGTGTTGCATGTGCGGCGCGGTTTACTTCATGTTCAGGAAGTGAACGGTTCGCTGGGCCATTTTTATCTGGCGTCGGCGTCTCAATTTTTCTAGGATGCAGATCCCATGAAAACGATACGCCTTCTCCTCGCCTCCGTGGCCCTGACTCTCGGCTTGACCCAGTGTGGCAAAACCGAAAACTCGGGCCCAAAGAAACCCCGCATTGCTTACATGGGGAATGCCATCGCGCCGTTCTGGACCATCGCTTCCAAAGGTGCGCAGAAGGCCGGAGAGGAATTCGGAGCGGATGTTGAAATCCGTATGCCGCGTGAAGGCGCGAGCGATCAGAAACGCATGGTGGAAGAGCTGCTCGCTCGCGGCGTGGACGGAATCGCCTTCAGTCCAGCGGACCCGAAGAACCAGCTCGATCTGATGAGGAGCATCGCCTCTCGCACCGCTTTGATCACTCAAGACAGCGATGCTCCTGACTCGCCGCGCCTTTGTTTCGTAGGCATGGACAACTACAATGCGGGTCGCCTTTGTGGGAAGCTCGTGAAGGAAGCCATGCCAGACGGCGGCAGCGTGATGTTCTTCGTCGGGCGCGCTGGCCAGCTTAATGCCAAGCAACGCCGCCAAGGCTGCGTGGATGAGTTGTTGGATCGTGCGACTCCCGGCGATGATGCTCCCGATGCTGAACTCAAAGGCGCTAAATACACGATCCTAGGCACGCGCACCGATGAAGTGGACTTCGCCAAAGCCAAGTCCAACGCGCAGGACACCATCACCCGCTATCCCGACATCGGCTGCATGGTCGGCCTCTTCTCCTACAACACGCCGAAGATTTATCAGGCTGTTAAAGAGGCGAACAAGCTCGGCAAAGTCCGCATCATCGGCTTCGATGAAGAAGACGATACCCTACGCGGCGTGCAAGACGGAAGCATCTACGGCACCGTCGTGCAGAGCCCGTATCGTTACGGCTACGAAAGCGTCCGCATCCTGACCGCCCTCGCCAAAGGCGACAAGAGTGTGATTCCCGCCAGCAAGTTCATAGAGGTGCCAGCCAAAGCCGTGAAGAAAGCGGACGTGGATGCGTTCTGGGCAGAGTTGAAGAAGCTTGTTGATTAGGCATCAAGGCAACATCACCGCCTTGCTATTCTCGGTGATAATAGGAAAGTAGTGAGCATGAAAACACTCGCCAAGTCCGCGCCTCGCGCACGTATCCGTGCGGCACGTTTGCAACTGTCAGCCACGTTGCAGAAGGACGGAGCTTGGTTTGTGGCCTTCTGTCCGGAGATTCCAGAGGCCAATGGGCAGGGGCGCACTAAGCCCGCCGCTCTGAAAAGCCTTTGGGAATCCATTCAACTCTTGATGGAGGATCGCCGTGCGGATGCGCGTGCTGCGAGCCTGTCCCATGAGCTTGTTCCTCTCTCTTTGGCATGAAGCGCAAGGAACTCCTACGCCATCTAGAAGAGCATCATTGCGTGCTCAAGCGTGAGGGAGGCAGTCACACCATCTATTGGAATCCACGAACGGGCAGACGCGAACCAGTGCCGCGTCATAGCGAGATTGCTAATGTGCTGGCACGTAAGATTTGCCGTGCTTTGGAGGTGCCTGATCCATGAGTGCTGCGCTCCTCAGTGTTTTCAAGCTAACCAAAAGCTTCCCCGGCGTCCTTGCGTTGGCGGACGTTTCACTCGCCATCGCGCAGAATGAATTCGTGGCGATCATCGGCGAGAACGGGGCAGGGAAGAGCACCTTGATGAAGATGCTCGGTGGCATTCATCAGCCGGATTCGGGAACGATTGAGTTTGATGGAAAGCTCGTAGTTCTGGATTCGGTGCTCAAAGCGCAGGCGCTGGGCATTGCGCTGATTCATCAGGAGTTGAACCTCGCGGATAATCTCGATGTCGCGGCCAATGTATTCCTCGGTCGCGAGCCGCAGC
>JANYJH010000068.1 GCA_025361865.1 Phragmitibacter sp. | reverse complement strand
CACGCGCCCCCGTGGAAGCCGTCCGCGTCAAAGTGCAGTTTGACATCCCCCTCCTTCGTCTTGTCCACTGCGACAGTGATTGTCCTGCGCCCATCCGCGCTCTTCGCAACGAGCACTCCGTGTTCAACGCGCAATGCCTGTCCAGAAAACCCGATTTCTCCACACGCTTCCGCTGTTAAAGTGAGAAGTGAAGTCTTGAGTCGTTCTTGACGAGACCGTATCAGTTCCGTTGCCAGTGAGGTGATGCCGAGCTTGTCGTTCGTTGATACAAGGGATTCGATCCGCGCCTTCAACCTTTCGGATTCAGCTTTCGGTATCTCGAAGCCGTTCGTTGTGGCGAGTGCGCGTAGCGCCTCGCGAGCATTGTCCGATGAACTCACCAACGGGGCAATACCGGAAACCGCGAGGCGACCTGCGCGCGCACTCGCAATCTCGCTTGCGAGCGCACGACCGCCTTTGTAAGCCAGCGAGCCTGCGAGGCAGGTGCCTTTCACAGCGAGCCTCGTGCCGTGGTAAGCGAGGAAGCCGATTCCAGCGAGCAATTCGCCCAAAGAAATGAGGGGTGCCGATGGCGCTACTTCGACTTCATCAATCGTGGTGGTTTCGCGGATTTCACTCATGGTAGGTGTGTGGTGTGGTTGTGGATTGGATTAGGCGGCGCGATTGCCGAAGATTGCTTCGTAGGCGTCCTGTGGCTCGGTCACCGCTGCTGCTGTCGTTGGCGCTGGTGTCGGCGACGGATTCGGTTTCTGGACTGATGATGCGGCGGGTGGTTCCTCACCCGCTTCATTGCGAGGAACGTCCATCGCGGAGCGCCCCGCGGCTTTATTGACCAGATGCACGATCGGCTGAGTTTCACGGATCAGAGTCTCGCGATGCTCACCTTCAACGGAGTGAATCCGCTCAAGAATGTCGCGAAGGACTAGCCCCTGCCGATCCCGCATGGAGTTCACTTTCCGCTCTACGGCCCCGCGCTTGAAGTGCGCGAATTCGAGTTCACGACCAAACCCGTCAACCGGGAGGATCAATACGAGAGCGTGAAGTGCCCAAAGGCAGACATAAAGCACCGCAGTGGCAAGCGCCAGCTTGCTGTCTGCCGGTGGCTGCTTCCCTTCGGCCATCGGCGCTGGCAGTGGTTCAACAGTGGACACCGTCCCGTTTTCAAATTTCAACGGTTGAACCTGCGCTTCCTCGCGCTGGTTATCAGCTTGGATTGCCGCAGTCAGCGCAGCCCTTTCTTGGGCGAATCCATAGAGCCACACATAGAGGAGTGCGACTGCCGCGAGGTAAGCGGCCTTGATCGCGTAGTTCGACCAGATGCCCAAAGTCATCTTCCAAAAGTGGGATCGCTGCCCAATCTGAGACTGCATCCTAGCCGCTTGAAATTTGGCGATTGCGCACGCAGTAACAAACTTCAGCAGCAAAGTGACGCCCAACATGATTCCGACAAATCCAACACCTGCGGCGCGACGCAGCCACACCGGCGTCTCTTCAGTTTGAATGTCGAAGAGCGGCGAAAACTGGTGCGCCAACCATTCTGCGACATCACCAGAGGCGAAGAACTCTCCTCCAATATAGAGGAGCACAGCAGCAAAGAAGACCATCATGCGCTGCCAGGTTGTGCGGTCGTCTGTGACGCGCTGCCGAAACGATTCGTCCGCGTCGAAAGCACTGATCCGCTTTTCCATACGTCCTGCTTCGGCCTCGGTCTTGATGACCTCCTCCACGTCTCCACGATGACGCTGAACCAGCTTGGCGGTTTCTGCGGAACGCTGAAGCTGAGAGCGGGATTCGGCTTCGTGAAGTTCGTATGCGGATGGTGTGTTGGTAGGCATGGTAGTGAGTGGTTGATTACTTGTTTTGCGTGACCGTGCTCGTGAGTCGCGTGACACTTTTCGTCTCGTAGCCGCCTTCGGCTTTCACGCTGGGGATGAGCGCGGCGCGGTAGAGTTTGATGTCATCTGTATTCATCACTGTTGTTGCGTGACGCAGGAGATGTGGTGCGTGACAGTTCACGTCATCGTGCCTCTTCTCCCGCTGCTGTTTCCTTGTCTGCCTTGGGTGCGATCAGGTTCACGATGAGTTCCATGGCCTCCTTCATCGAGTTAGCGTGGTGGCGCGGATTGGGAAGACCCGCAAACATTGGAGCCTGTTCAGGCAGCCTGCTGGTGTTCACAAAAATCAACTCCACCGACGGATCGAGTTCCTTCGGATTCAATGGAGTTGTGCGTGGCTTGCGTTTGCCGGGCAGATCATCCGCATCCGTGTTGAGGACAAGAAACTTGCGCCCTTGCGCGCCGAAGATTCGGCTGGCGTTCGACACACACCCGAAAATGTCGCTGCGGTTAAAGTCCCTGCCGTTCCGTGCTGCGAGCATCTTGTCGAATCGCTCTGCCACCGTGCCTTGCGTCTCCGCGACCTGACGGATAAACCCCTCAGCACCGGATGCCAGACGATTTCGATAATCAATAATCCCCTTTTGCCACACCGCACGCTTGGCGTCGTAGCTTTTCTTTGCCTCCGCGAGCTGGCGAAGCGGCATATTTGGAGAGGGTTTGACGGGTGGTTTCTCACCCGTAAACGGACGAAACTCTAGTTGCGCCGTTGTATTGTCAGTCGCGTCCTCATCCACGGCCTGATGAAACAGTCGAACTGGCGTCGTTCCATTAATGACCCCGTTGATCAGGGCTTCCAGGTCAGGAATCGCCAACGACTGGATACCATGCTTGACCGTCAGTTCTTCGCCCGTTTGGTCATCTACCAGAAAAACCGTGGCCTCGTTAGAAGTGCTGTTGGCTGGCGGTGTCTCCTCGGCAAATGCGAATGGGGTGAGCGAAAACAGCGTAGCTGCGAGGGCGATGATTTTCGAGGCAGTGGTCATGGTGTTGGTGTTCATGCATACCAAGCGTGACGATCCGAGTCCCTCGCGTGACACAAAGTGTCGTGGGCACTGCTCAACCAATGATTCGGCTACAGGCACCAAGCTCCAAACACTGCTGAGCAGTCTGCGGCTTGCCGATGATTCCTTTCAGATTGCGTGGTGCGTGAGGCTTTGGGGAACGGTGACACTCCACCCATGCTTTGCTCATGGCTTCAAAAGGTGCTTTACCCGCTTGGCTGTCCGCGTGCACCTGCGAGCCTTCGTAAGAGTTGACGAGTTCTTCGACCTCGTAATGACAGGCGCTCGCCATTTCCACTTCATCGGCCAGCATGGCAAGATGGGCTACGCCGCCACATGCCTGATACACCTTCATGTAGATGTGCCCTCCACGCGCCTGATATTGCGTCAGGCGTTGCATGACCTGATGTATTGATTTCAGATTCCCTCCCTGGCAACGAAGGACGACGCGAAGCGCGACGGGTTGCTGGTTCAGCACCTTGTCCAGAACCTCCAGCGACTATTTGTCATGCACGAATTCCCCGTCCAGCAGCCAAATGGGGTCTTCCCGAGTGTTATCCGGCAACTGGAAGCCATCCGCCAAGCTGCTCAGCAGCGGCAGTTCCCTCGGCATGTAAGCGTGATGACAGAGACGAAACAGACTGCGCTCCACCAAGCAGTCGATTGCACCGGCTTCTTGCCAGCATTCGAGTGAGGGTTCAAGCCAGCAGCTCTCCATCAGTGACTCCCGAGCTTTATCTGCAAGCGGAGCTGCCCTTTCGGCAATCAGAGTGCTGAGATGCTCCACCCTTTGATGGAAACCTTTGGAGATGCATTCGGCCACCCGTCGTTCACGCATCTCCAGTTCGTCGTGTGTAATGATGCCCCGCCAATAGTTCCAAATGGAATCGGATTGCCAGTTTGATCCTATTGCGTGAATCGTGAGCTTCGCTTCGCGCCCGGCGCTACGCGTGTCGGCCTGCAAAGCGATGTCTGCCCCGCCCGATTCGGCATGGAGGATGTGTGCATGAATCTTGAAGCCTAGTTGCTGGCACTCCTTCATCGCACCAATGAATCTCTGCGTAGCCGCGTGATTGCCTCCCGTGGTGTTGATCACCAGGGTCAACCGTTGGATAAGAGATGCCCCGGTGGCGTAGTCGAGCAGTTCAGATTCCCAGATGGCTGCCGATTCTGCGGAAATGCGGTCGCCGATGTAAAGAACTGGCGAAATGCCAGCGGGAGGAGTTGCGGTCGGTGTCATGCCAATGGTGGCATGACCCTTGGTGTCACTCGTCAGACGCAGTTGGTCACATAATCAAGAAACCGTCCACTCGACTCCGAGTGGAGGATCATAGCTCCAGTTGGATGACAGAGATTGCAGATGGATTTCGAGATGATCCGCCATGGCGGCGAAGCCATTCTCTCGGAGATCATCTAGGATGCGCTTTTTGCGGGCGCGAAAAGCCTCTCCATCAAGCGAATCCACTCCGCGCTGCCCTTCCTCCTGCGGGCGAAATCCTCCGCGTTGGACAGTCAATCCCTGTTGGATCAGCGAGCCAACGTTGGGATCATCATCTTGGGTCGCCTCAGTGGAGTCAGGATTCAGGCGGTGATAAGCGGTTTCTGCCAAACCAGCGAGCGGCCCAAGGTCTTTGACGATGGCGTTCAATTCGTCTTCTTCATTCGGAGCGAGATCATCCTCCGCTTGGAAACCGCGCAGTTCACAATAACGCTCAAATTTGAGCGTGAGGGCAGCGCGGATGGTTTCCTGTCGGCGCGGCTCGTCCATCTCCTCCCACGGAAAGCCCTTGCTGATGAAATAGGTCGACACGGTGTCCTCCGCCGCAGTCGAGGTTCCAGCTTTCTTTTTCACCGGCTCCAGCAGCAGCGCTTCTTCGGGCGTGAGCGATTCACACGGACTCAAACCCAGCAGCTTGTGCAGGGTCAGATAACCGGCTTTGTCCGGCAGAGTGCGGATGTCCCCGCAGTTGAACCGAATCTGCCAGTGGCGGGATTCCTTCTCCACGAACTGCCTGGCGGCTCGGGATCGACTTCCCGTCTTTACCCGTTCCAGTGAAACCACTTTCACCGGGCGGAAGATGTAGCGCAGCCGCCCCACCTCTTCATAGACCAGCGCAATCTGCTCCAGCCGATTGCTCAAGAGCGCGGTCGCTGCCTTCTCATCGAGTTGCTGAGAAGGCTTCTCCACAACCAGCAGCCGCTCCGCTGGAAAGCGAGTGTAGGCCTCCTTGCGCAATTTCCGCCGCAGATCGATAGCCACATCGCGCCCAAGGGTTTTATCCAGGGTCGTGTCTGTCTCCACTCCCGTCACCAAGGCCACCATCCATGCGGACTCGAAGCGCTTTAATGTGGACAGCACGTCCAAGCCGGTCAGGGAGCTGTCGCCGAGATTCACATCCAGCGACACTAGGTCATAGGGATGGCTTTGGGCGGCCTTCGCCAGCTTTCGTGCTTCATCCACCGTCTGCGCCGGTTCGATGGTAGCGGTGAAACCGCGTTCCGCAAACTTGGCCCGGTAAAGAGCCGTCAGCTTGGCGAGCAGGCAATTGTCATCTTCGACGATCAGGATGCGGATGAGTTTCATGGTGGTTGGGGAGTTAAGGAGGCGGTGCGAGTTCTGAAAGCAGCCAGCCCTCCACTTCGGAGCGACTGCTGCTGCACAAATGAGGCGTGACACCACGGGTCACAACCTCAGCCAGCCATCGCCGCAACTTGCCACCGTTCAGATGGTGGTCGGGCGGACGACAAAACACGTCGAGCAGAAAATCTTCCTTATCGGGAAACTGGGTCGCTACCTCATTTGCAGCAGCTACCACAGCATCAGGGTCGTCACCTTGCAGTGTGCCAAGCAATGTGCTGAGCGCCCGCCGCCGTCCATCTCGATTCTGCCGCGCCCTCAGCGCGAGAAGATCTTTCGGATGAATGCTTCGCCAGACTCTCCCCAATTCTTCCAAGGAATACTGAGGGCACCAAATTCCATAGCCAAGGCTCGTCAACTGGGCCTCAGACGGCACCGCCAAAAACGCCCCCAGCCCTTCTTCGATTCTGCCAGACTCGCTAGCGACAGGAACAAAAACCCAGCGCAGGTCATGTTGGTCCCCCGCAGAAGAGAAACGCCCCACCAATCTCCATATTTGATCCACCCACCGTGCCACATCTGTTAGCCCGGCAGACATCGGCACGACCATCATAACAGAATGTAACTCTTTTAGCAGGGGATAGCCCCCCCCCTCTTCCTCAGCTTGCAGGGGCTCCATATCGAGGGCTTCAATCCCAATCACATCCCCGCTCAAGACCTGTCCCAGCACCTCCGCCAATGGCCCATTGCCCGCCACTAGGACGTGGGGCGGGTTAGCGTCCCAAGCGGGAAGCGGTGAGAACGGCAGGGTGTTCAATGGCTATTCCTTTTTCAAAATTATAGCCACAGGTGACTTTCCGGGGCTTGAGTCTCGTTGGAGCTGGAACTGCACTTGGTCACCATCATTGAGATTTGTTCCGTCAGTTTTGACAATAAATGTTTCATTGTGATCATTGATCACACAAGTCGTGGTCCTTCCATTTCGATCTCGCTGAATAGATGCCGTCCCATTGAAAATACGTCCCTGACTGACCAAGAAATTATTTCGCGAATCACGCATTTCGGAAAATCTCAACAAGGAATCGCCTGTCAGACTTTGACTAGTTGCTTCACACAAATCCTTCAAAATCAATTCGGCTATCTGGCAAGCGGGCGATGCGCCCAGGTGGCTGATCTGGCTCACAAGCGCATCTTCAATTCGATTGGACACTACACAACGATTTGTCTCAAGGGCCTGCTCCAGATCACGCCCGTAAGTATCAATGATCTCAATGCTCTGAACAATGTTCTCATTCGTATGAGCAAGAAGCGCGTCCACGAGAAAATGGGCAATTGGAATCTTTTTCCCTTGCGAGCTAGCGTGAGCATTAACACCAAATCCACGGACAACGTTGGCTGTAGGTCTGGTCGTTGATGACCGATAAAGTTTCATAATTTCCTCAACCATGGGGCGCACGCCATCGAAGTTAAAGTAGCGCGCTCTTTCCTCTGGAGGTTTGTTCGGACGCGCCCGATCAAGGAGTCGGGGAAGGTGTATGAAATTCGGCCAATCACGAGGCAAATTTCCTCCCTGGGGATCAAGACGAAGACCCAGTTCCTCAATCGCGTCCACCAGCTTAGCATCGGGACCAACGCGTTCCGTGCTGATTCCCCACCGTTCCCAAATGGCGAAACGCAAATCTGTTTTGACTGGGAGCGCCCGCGATGGTGCGCGAACGGAGAAAGTTTTGAGCACTCGGTTACCTGCCATTTTCCTCGCGATAACAAAAATTGAGGCTTCGATCGTTTGTTTCAACATCGATCGCCAGAGATTGTCCCCGACGTTCTCGTCATGAAGTTCATCACTCGCTTCTAGATCAGTTTGAAAAAATACATCTGGACTCCCGCGCAATTTGAGAAAGCGAGGCTCAATTGTTAAGCTGTTTTTGAACGCTTGAAGTATGTTACCACACTCTCTCTTTAGCCATTCTTTTCCATTATGGGCACGAACGTTATTAGCAAATTGGCCGGAGAGAAGCGTGTCCACCTGTGACTCCGCCTCCTTGGTGTCGTAAACCACGACTAATGCACCGAATGTCAGGTTTGGACTTGACCCCGTCTCGTCAAGGTAAACGACAGCATGGGCCTCCTTCTCCTGCTCCCCAGCGGGAGACTCGTTGCGTGTAGCACTAGCAGGGAGATTTTCTGAACTCATCTGGAGCTTAGCAAATGACTCACGGTCCAGCAGGTGGACACGTATCCTGCTGACAACGCTTCTCAAGTCTGCTCTAGCATCAATGGTTGAGGGCACTTGGGATGCGTCCGCAACATTCTTACCCGCGAATGAAACGATGCTCCGGTAGGAAGCTAATGGCGCGATGATATTACGAAGACCGGTCGAGCTGAACACCACGATGGGCAAAGACATGTCAGCCAAGGCCAGAATTCGAGGTAACCACGTCAGAGCCTCGTGATGGGCAGGTGATTCGGACTCCCAACCTCCTGGATCGTCTTTCTCGATAATCTTCCGAGCGCTCGTGAACTTTGGATCCTTAGAGGAAAACGAGGGCCAGGCCAAATCTTTGCGATCTAGGAAGAAGAGGTCTATAAGAGGGAGGAGCCGACTCCGAAAAAATGCCTTTTCGGCTTCCGGATTTCCACTGAAGAGTCGCAGGTCGAGAAATAGCACTGGTTTCGCGGTCTTCTTAAATCTTGGTAGTTGAAACCGGAAACGGAGATCCTTGGCCTTGCTTTCCTTGAGTTGCTTCTCTACCGCCTCGACTAAAGCGAACGGGCTCGCCATTGACTCAATCTCTGCCTTGGGAAAGCAATGTCGCAGCCATTCGCTCCACCCGTGGTGTTCCTGATCGTCCACCAACAAGATGCTCAAGTCGCTGCCTTCTTCCTCAGTGAGGGCTGAAGCATTCGTTTCCAACTCCGTCCCTAATGACCCAGGTGCTGGTCCAACCTCTGGAGAGTCGGTCCCATTCTTCTCTGTGATTGGAGCCTCTGCGCAGAGTCCACAAGCACGGAGAAGCCTCAAGAGTGCATCGGCATGGGGAGACTCTGTGACCGTTCGTCCAAGGAACACCATGGGGGCAACGATGTTGGAGACGGAGTGGCGGTCGTAGTCGCCTTCAGAGCGCACCTCGGTAAGGTTGAGGCGGATTTCGCGGAGGAGGCGGCCGAGTGATTTCTGCGTGGCCGAATCGACCGGTTCGGGAGCTGCTCTGAGCCAACAACAGAGGTCTTTAAGGCCAGGAGATTCAGGGACGGTCAGCCAGGGAAGTTGGTCCGGGCGTAGAGTGCGGTAATGGGAAAGGGTCGGCACTGCCAGGTGGGATTCTGGAGTGGCATCCAAGATCATCACCTGCGGCCAGTGCCGCACCGCTGTCGTCTCGTGGCCCTCCTCCTGCTTCAGTGGCTTTGCACAGCAATGGCGTGCATAAGCCGCCGCCCAATCGAGAGGAGACAGGCACGCGGAGGCATCAATCGGCCAGAGCGCCCCATCAGGCGCGGTCCGGCCCCAGACGATGAGGATGCGGTCGGATAGCCCATCGAATTCCCAAAGCTTTTTGAAATCCTTGGCAGAGCCGTAGTCGAGGACTTCGACACCATCCAATGCGTTTCCTAGCACCTGCCTCAAAGTGACAATCGTCGCGCTCATACCGCACCTCCTGTCGTGGACATGAGTTGGGAGCAGACTGTCACGAATGCGGTGGCGGCAGTGGAGATCGACAAAGTATCTCCTTGTCCGACGGCATCCAGAACGGCTGTGGCCTGCGCCTCCAGCGTCTTTCCCATCATAGCAGCAACGGCAACTTTGTCAGGAGTGATGTTGCCCACTTTGAAAGGGGCAAGCCAGTCGTCCAAGCTGCCAGGCGGAGTGCTGGGAATGCCCTCGCATGTGGTCGGCTTTCCGTTGTTCATCAACCACGCCTCGCATAGCAGACCGAAGGCTAGGCTTGCGGTGGGATCACCCGGATGCGTGATGTCCAGAAGTTGTGCATATTTCCGTTGGAAGTTCGGGTCCAAAGCGGCTCGATCCGTCGCGTTCGCAATCTTTACCGCATCTTCAAAGCTTAGGTCGAGAAATTGAGGCAGCCAGTCTGCCACCTTCTTGTAAGCCTCCCGGCTTTTCATTGAGATCCAGACGATGTCGCTTGATACAAGGGAGTCAACGGCCACGGACTCAGGGCGGCCTACGTGGAACACGATCCGGGGCCTAGAATCGAATTCCTCGCCCGCTGCCGGAGACTTGAAAAAAGCCGCAAGGAAGTTGGCCCGATTAATCACATGGGCGACCACATGGATCGGGCTGTTATTGGGAACATCGTTGGCCAACTGCGCCAGAGGCTTGAAATCCACCTCAGCAACCTTCAGCGAATCATAGTCACCTCCTGATAGATAGAGGCCGCTCGAATGATCGTGTAGAACGAGACGCTGTTGATCTGCCATTCTCTGAACGACTTGTTGTATCCAACGACCGTTACTTGGAGTGGTGCTCGGGATAATTGCAATGCTCATGAATCAGTATTGGTTAAAGTTGCGTGCCGAAAGATCAGAACGCGCAGAAGTAGAATCGAATCTCTTTGTCATCAAACGAAGGGGCAGTTCGGGCCTGACGAACAGCTTGGCCAGCAGCATCCTCAAGAAGCTTATCGCGAAGGGTCTTATCACCAGCGCCCACGATATCGCCAATCTGTATTCCGCCATAATCTTTATAAAGAAGTTCTATTTGTGCGTTCACCAAAGAATTAAGTGCACGAACCGAACCGCCACTAACTCTGCCAAAAAACTTTTGCTTTAGCTCGGCAACGCCCTTGTCTGAACTCCCCAATGTGATAGCCATCGTCACAGTTGAGTCGTTCCGCGCCCAATTAACCTTTGGCTTCACTCGCTTTGCGTCATCCTCTTTTGGAGTTGCTAGTTCACGGAGAAACTCGACCATGCCGAGGGCTAACAAAATGCCGGGACAGGTTGGGAGACTGATGCGCGAGACGGAGTTATTGCTCTCCTGAAATTCATCAAAATCCACGGACTGCGGCTCGCAGTGGTATTTTAGGAATTCTGCAAAGGAACGCACGGAGATCGATGAAGCCTTCTCATCAGGTTTCCAAGCCGAGTAATATAGGGCACGCAGTGCCGCTTGCTGTTCTGCCCCATCCCCAAGTAGCCACGCTATAGAATGCAGAGGAGCGCTTTGGTGCTGGAAACCTGCGTCTTCTGGTTGGTAATGACCCCAATCATATTTGGACTCCGACCAAGACAAACTCATGTCATGCCTAAGCGCACTCTTTTTGGCTTCGTAGTTAGCAGCGTTCTTGAAGGTGTTGTCCAGGATTTTAAGACCAGTATCGAGCAGCCCGCCATCAAGACCCTTCGGCACGGGAATCATGGTGAAATCGAGACCGCGCTTTTTGCCCGTCCCGATGATTGATATCCGGTCCCAAACCTCCTTCTGAACCACAAGGAATGATTGAAAGGCACTTTCGCGCTGTTGGGATTTTATAAACTCGGAGAGTGCCGATTTTTGTCCTTCACTGATCGCTTTCGATTCCTGCAACAATGAGACAATATTGCTGAGTTCTTTCAGAGTTGTTGCCGAACCTGTGTCTGCGGTTTCAAAGAGGTTGGACGACAGAATCAAGAGGTGGTTATCATCGATTTTATTCTTTGGTGCGCCCGGTATCCAGCCCAGTTTCAAAGAGAAATACAGGTGGAATCCAAGTCGATCCTTGTCGAAGTTGAATGGCGCGTCTCGCAATTGACCGCCGTCTGATGTCTTTGGATTAACCTCCCAATAGGTCTTAAAAGCCCTGTTCCATTCATCGGCCAGCCCAGCGTTGGAATCCGTATCGGAAAGCTGGTGGCGTATATCGAAAAGCACTGCGTTTTCAGAGCGGTTGATCTCTTTGATGTGCGTCCAGAAATACTCGAATGAACAAAAGCAGATGCCATATTTGCCAGAGGAGACTTGGATAAATTCGAGTAGTTTTCTGGCGATTGGTGCATCTGGATGAGGTTTGGCATCCGCAGGTGAATCACCCGTTCCGCCATCCGCCAGTGGAACCTCTTCGCCCTTAGCTTCATTGGCAGGCGGGGCCACAGCTTTTATGGCATTGCTCAATGCCCATGTGTTTTTCGTGCCTTTTTGCTCGATTGTTGCATTGCAGAGCGCAGAGAAGAGCGGTTGCAGGGCCTGATTCATTTCAGAAGCAGCGCATCCGTAATGGCACCAAGCGTCGTCCACTGCGTAAATCCACTGATTCGGTGGGCTAGCTGGCGTTTCGCATACGAATAGGCCCAGCTCGGCCAGCTTTTCAAAAGTGTTATTGCTCATGGTTTCGTAGTATTTTGGCGTGACAGAGAGCGTCACCGTTTTGCTTCAAGGGTGATTCGATAATGCCAGGCATCGGAATCATTTTCTTCCATCTTTCCGAGAACGCGGCGGCAAGTCCATTGCCAGGGTTTGGAGACACGGTAGTAATGATCCATGTGCTTGGACCATTGACCGTAGGGGAGATCAGCGGGGATCAACTCATCCACGGACTTATTGTGAAGATCGGGTTCCAGACCCACAGCAGGGAAATCCACATGGATGCGATGTATCCTTTGTTTGGCGGGGATCTCATCCCACAACCGGATTTCCCTGGGGCGTCGTCGCGGCATTTCAGCGAGAGTCGAGATGTTCCTTGTCCTGAGCAGTGTGCGCAGATAGGCGTGCTCGAAGGCGGTGCGGAGGGCGAAGACGAGCAGGGGAAGCAGGCGGGCGGGCGGCATTGATCGCATCGCCAGACCCTCGTCTTCGTCCAAGGCAGACCAAAGCACGCGCTGGCTCCATGACACCTCGGGGTTCAGTGAGGGTGGGGGGAAGCAGGCCGCATAATCATCCTGCCTGATTTTCCAGGCGAAGAAGAGTTGCTCCATGACTTCGTTGATGGCTTTTTGAATCGACGGCGCTGCTTGTCGCTCATCCTCGTCCTCGTCGAAGAGAAACAGCCTAGCCCAGGTGAACGATTCATCGGGGCCCTCGGCCTCAGGCAATGTCTTCCGTTGCTCTTCGTAACGTGACCACCCAGCCGGAAGCCAGACCAAGGCACGGATGATAAGATAGATGTCGCGCTTGGTTCCCGAAGCCAGGAGTTTCCAACACCACTCTGGAGCCTCGTAGAGGCGGCCCTCGGTCTTGACGCGGAGGTGGCTCATGAGGAAACGAAGACGCAGAATGTAATCGAACTGCGGGACGCCAAGACGAGCGGCTTCCTGCTTGATGCGTTGCAATGCTGTAACGGCGTCCTTAGAAATCGATTCGGAGTTGATCAACTTCTCTGCCTCCGCCTCAACGCTCTTGCGCACTTCCACCGCCTCATTGGCATACCTGCTCAACTGGTCGTCGAGGACATTGAGGTCTTTGGAGTAGTCGTGAAAGGTTTTGGATTGGCCCTGGTTTTGAGCGGCAATGCGTTCCCTGTAGCGCAGGTCGGCATCATCAAAAAGCCAACCCGCGATGTCGGCTAGTAGAAGAGCATATTCTTCGATCCGCTCAGCCTTAGAAGGCACAGTGGTCCTCCTGCCCTTTCGCAGACAAAGAAATTGTATGCGCCTTCTGGTGTCGGAGCCGTTCTTTTGATTGTCACGAATCCTCAGAATCAAAGCTTCGGGTTGCACCTCCGAGCCAGCGCGCCAAATTCCTCCGTTGGCATCGAGAAACACAAAGAAAAGGGTTGTAGCCAGGCTGATAATCTCGTCGTCGGTGCGAATTTTATCATCATGTTCCCATCCGGTGCATCGTCCAAAATTCTGTTGAACGAACTCAAGCGGATTGCGAGCGGTTTCCCAATCTCCCTCCATGGCCTCAATGGTTTGATATTCACGCAGTTCGCGGGCGAAGTTACGAATACCAAATGAGATGCCGAGTTCACTTGGCCCGAGTTCAGGGGGGCTAAATGAGCCGTTCTTGAGTGCCCATTTTGACACTTTGGGATCATCAAGGTTGAGCACAAGAAATATCCAGCCCAACAGTGTTCCCGACTTATCGGGCTGCTCCACATCAAGAAAGTCATAAATCGGCACCGCCAGGGCTGCGAACTCATCGGTTCCTTTGCCATAAGGCCACATCTCCTCATCACAATTGGTAGCAGGCTTGACCCCAAGCATGAATGGATCGATGAACTTCAAAAACAAATTATCTAGCCCTGCTTTGAGATTAAAAGCCGGAACACGAACACGTTTAATCGGGGTCGGCTTGTCTTTCCGAGAGCTGATTTCTGGTGCCTCGACTGTTTTCCGCCAGCCCCAAACATCGAGGCTGCCAATCGTCTTTTCACTGACATCGGTCTGGTCTGCCTTAAAACGAATCCACCACCAGCGTTCATCAGGACTGTTTTCCTGAATCTCTTTCATACTTTGGAGGACTGTTCCCGAATATGAAATTGACTCAATTGCGTTGACCAATATCGAATGAGCCGCCTTAAAGTCCAGTGCGTTGGCATCAACTTGTGCGCCCAGAATCAGGCTTTTAAAATCTATGTAGAGGCCAGGGCTGGCTTCAAAAAGCGGTTCCAGTATTTTGATATTGTGAGTCAGCCAAGTGGATAAGCGACTAAGGTCCCAAGTGGCAAGCATGCCGCACTTGAAATCCCACTGTGGATCATCCGAGAGTTGCACGAAGAAGACGTTTTGAAGCCCGGGTTCGCCGTCGGGGTTCAAGAAAAGCGACGTAAGCTGTAGGTCTTTACATAATCGATTGGCGATCTCTTGAATGCGGAAAATTGTGCGGTGACTCAGTCGCTGTTCCGCAGATGGTTTCGTCCAACTCTCTGGGGCCGTCGGACCTGCGCCGGACAGATCGACTGCGGCGTTTTCACATGAACTCGAATCGGGCTGCTTTCTAGATTTCATGCCTTAGTTCATTCTGCGAAACTGAGTGGAAATTTGATCTGCCAAGAAGTGGATTCCAAAGCAAAGGATCATGAGGAATAGACATGGAAATCCTGCCAGCCAAGGGGCTGCATCCCAGCGGCCAATGCCGTCAAAGATCAGTCCTCCGAGGGAAGGTGTGGGAGGTTGAGGCCCAAGCCCAAAGAGCGTGAGAATCGCATCAATACCGATGATCTCGGGGAACAAATAAAAGAGGGCCACCGTTGCTGGAGGGGTGGTAAGCGGGAACAAGCCCCGTGCGAAGATTTGAACCGAGGAGAACCCCGCCGCACGGCCAGCACGGATGAAACTCCCTCCGAGTATGCGAATGGTCTCCGCTCGGACAAGACGAGCCGCCGGTGCCCAGATTATACTGCCAATCAGCCATGGCAGGAGCTTGGTGCCTGGACCCGCCAGCGCGGCAAAGGCGACGACCATGAGAAAGAAGGGCACGGTGTGAAGGAGGGCGATAATCCATCCGATCAAGTGATCGGGCCAACGTCCGGCGCAAGCCCCCGATATGGCACCGAGCACCAGGCTGAGCGGCAAGGCCAATGCCAGAGCACCGCCAACGATTCGCAGCGAGATGGAAGTGGCAATCAGGGTGCGGTGCCACTGGGAACGCCCGCGCGCGTCTGTGCCAAACCATTCCTCTCCTGAAGGAGCCTGCAACGCTTGTGGAACTCGGATGCCGTAGGCGGCCGATTCATTCGCGAACAACTCGAAAAACATGGGCGAGGCCAACAATACAACCAGTGCCGCCAAGACCCAACACTGAAGTCGTGCGGCGCGAGAAAGGCCTTGGATTTGGAAACGAAGGGGCATCGGTTGATCAAATGGACTGCAAATGTTCGGGCCGGATCTCTGGACCAGCTCCGCCCACGAGCGTGGAGCGCGTGCTGAGATTGCCAAGCGTTCGAACTGCCAGGAAGAAAAATCCGTTCACGAGGATGATCCCGGAAAGCATCGGCAGGTCTTTGCCCTGAATGGAGCGAATGAGAAGGGAGCCCAAGCCCCGAAAAGAAAACACATATTCCACAATGATGGTGGAGAAGACCAGCAAGCTGATCTGATTGATCCAGGCCGCTAGGAGTGTGGACCAACTGTTGGGTATGAGCACACGAACGAACAAATCGGTCAGCGAATAACCAGCAGCTCGTCCCGCACGAAAGAACGGCGAGGCGTAAATGTCGCTGAACCGGTCCCTGAGCAACGCCGTCATGACACAAGCAGGGTAAAGGGCGACAGCCAAAGCGGGGATGACGTAAATGAGGGCTGCATCTCCCTTCAGGGCGAATGCGTCCATGATCTTTGACTGATAGCCCGTGGTGGCGAGAACCACGGCAACGGACACCACAAAGCTGGGCACGGAGATACCGAGGCGCATGAGGGAAATGAACGGATTCCCCAAACGAGGGCAAACAAACGCCACGGCATTTAAGACCAGTGCCGCGAGAATGGAATACAGGGACGCAAAAAATCCGAGAAAAAGCGTGGGACGCAGGTGGTCACCAATGTCCCGCAAGACAGGCTGACGGCTGATCCAAGATGCCCGCCATTGCCCGGTGAAAGTCTCCCCAAGGAACCTCCCGAACTGAACCATCAAGGGCTTGTCCAAGCCCATTTCTGTGCGCAATGCGGTTACGCTGTCCTGGTGAGCATTGGGGCCAAGAATGATCCTGGCAGGATCACCGGGCGCAACGTGGCTAAGAAAAAAGGTGACGGCACAAAGCCCCATCAGCAAGGAGACCGGAAAGAATCCTCTTTGAAGCAACCGCCAAAGCACCCCAGAAGCGGATGCTTTTTCATGTGATGACGGTTGGTTCGACATGAGGGATCTCCAAATTCATGCCGCCGAGTTTGGCTGTGCGTCCTGCCGTCGCCACTCAATTTTCCCATGATCGACCTCTTGTGTGCGAACATTGTTAAAGACCAGATGCCCACACAAAGTATTGTCCTTGGCTTTGAGCACCATCGCGATCATCCCCAACTCCGTATGATCTTTGGCGACCAATGCCACAAATTGATGCGCCCCATTTGCGGTCACCTCAACATGCGCTTTGAACTCATAATCTGTCAGACCGTTTATAGGGTCAGGTTCGGCCCGCTTGAGATGCAGCGAGGCAACAGGGGACTTCGCATCCAGCTTCAAATCTAGGAGCAAATGATGGGGCTTCCCACTGAAAGGTGAGACGAACCAACCGTGCCATGTTCCGTTGATTTCCATTTTCAGGTCACGATTGATTGAGGTCTCGTCACCTATTATTTTCGGGAAGTCCGGGTGAGAATCGGGTAATTTGATCCAGTAAACTCTGTTCCTTGAACAGCAGGATTTAGCAGGATGACTTGATACGTCTGGAAAAGGAAAATGCCGGGAATGTCGTCAACAAGTCGCTTCTCGACATCTGCGGACTGCCCCAGTGAGGCTTTGTCATCACCAGTGGTGAACAGCGCGGCGATGGCGGCATCGTTCTCAGGTTTGGCATACTGAAAAACATTCGGAATGGGAATGGCCGCAGAGGTCAGGTAGGTTTCCAACATCAGTTGTGGCTTGGAATAGGCATATTCAAAGCCGATAACGACGGCTTCAAAGTCCCCCTTTTGCAAAAGCCCTACAACGGCATTAAAACTCTGCTGAACAATCTCGACCTCAATACCAGCCTCTTTGAACTGTGACTGAATCACTTCACTGATGGGCACTGATTGAGCTAGCTCATGCGTGAGGATGCGTAATTTGGGCGTCACTCCAGGATTGCGAGCACGGAAGGCTGCTAGCGCGGCACGGGAAGCTTCCAAATTACGGGAGGCAGTGACCTTGCTTTGAAAACCCGCGCACGCCTGTGGAATGGGTCCAGCGGCAGCGATACCGGAAACCGGAGCCACAGCGGCAACAATTTGAGCGCGGTCCACCGCCAATGACGCGGCCTTCCGCAAATCAGGATCGACTTTGGGCCAGTTGAACGCGAGGAAATTGGTATTGAAAATTGGAAACGACTGGATGGCCAAAGAGCTTGACGCGGCAGTTTTGATTTTGAGCGTTCCGCCATTGCGCTCCACAAGTCCATCAAGCATCGGCGCAGTGGCGTAGGTAACGTCCAAGCGACCGGCTTTGGCTTCGGCAAGCCTGACCGTGTCTTCTTTCACTGTGCGAAACACCAAATTCTGCGGCCCTGTGTTTCCATTCCAGTAGCCGTCATACCGTCGTAAAATCAGATCGTTGCCCTGCCGCTGCACAAATTCAAACGGACCCGTGCCAACACCAACGGTTTGACCAAAGTCAGCTCCAACTTTCTCCACGACTGCCTGTTTCACAATGCCATAGGCGGGCGACGATATACGTCCCGGAAACAATGCATCTGGGCGCACGAGCGTAAACTCAATTGTCTCTGGAGAGACGATCCGCAAGCCTTCGACGGCCTTGGTTTTTCCTTCCTGGAATGCCTTAGCACCGAGAATGATTGATGCCAAAGGACCGGCGGTGACAGCATCCTTTGAAAGCATACGCGTGAAGCTGTAGATCACATCCTCGGCAGAAACAGCTCTGGTCGTTTCGTTCAAGGACTCGTGCGGGTGAAATCTAACGCCCTTGCGAAGTTTGAACGTCCACTTCGTAAAGTCCGGCGCATGCTCCCATGATTCTGCCACACCAGGGACGATTTCATTATTTTCATTGAGTCGTGCCAATCCCTCGAAAATCTGACTGGCAACCCGAAGACCGAAGACATCACCCAGACGAAGCGTGTCGAATGAGACCACGTCGTTTTCAAAGCCTATCACCAGCGGCTTTTCCTGTGCGCCCTGAAGGGTTTTAGAAGATGGTTTGAGAAAGACAAACGCTGTGGCGGCAGCGATGACGACAAGACCAGCGATGAGTAGAGGTTTTTTCATTTTCAGTGTGAGGGGACCAATTGGCGGACGGGGCGGTTTGAAGACCTGGCATGAACGACTGTGGCAGACCTGGTTCGACTGCGGTAAGCGGCGCGAATTCGCGGAGCCACTTCAGCCTCAAACTTCGCTTCCAGATGATTGAGGCGCGGATGCATGGATGCTGCACGGAATGCCGCCCCGAAATCAAAGTCAAAATCTCGCACATTCGCAAGGCTGTTAACGCTGTAAGCGCGAGCGAGATAACCATCAGCCGCGCAAAGCACATCTCCATCGGCTGAAATGCGAGTATGGAAATCCAGCGAAAGCGGCCATGGCAAAAAGCGGAATACCAAATTCAGTCCATTCTCCAAGCGATGGCTGGAATAGAGGAATCCTGTCCCATCCATTCTCATTGACTCCAGATCGAACCATTTGGATTCGATGAAATGAATCAGCATTTCCGGCGAAATGGAGCATGTATCCACCTGAACGAGCATTTCATGGGGGAGATTGAGGCGGCCAAGTTGATTCAGGTTCGCCAAGAAAAACTGGAAGTCCTCGGATGATAGCGCCAATGACGTGTCAGTGTAGGACAGTGGCTCAAACGGCGAAATGCCGACGCTCTGGACACCCATGGCTGCAAAAGCCTGAATGGCGCGGTCTAGCCGACGAACATTGTGCCGCTGGAGGGTCATTGTAACGAAGAGCCTTCTGCGCAGCAACGCAGCAGCCCACTCGACATTGGCACGGACGGCACTGAATGCACCGGCACCACGAATAAAGTCATGATCTTCTGGGGCGCCTTCCATGCTGATGTCGATGTGACTCAATGCAGCATTCGAGATGAGTTCGGTATGCTTGTGCAGGAGGGTTCCATTCGTCACCAGACCAGTTCGCGTAAGCGGGCGCTGTGAACGGAGTCCGCCCAGCATTGAAATCACTTCGGGGCCAGTCTTCCCCATCAGCACTTCTTTGCCGACAATCAAATACTGCCCGAGGTCTTTGCGAACCGCAGACGCGAGAACAGTGTCCCATTCTGCAACAGTGAGCCGTTTGCGAGACAGGCTTGGAATCTGCAAGAAGCAATGACTGCACGAGAGATTGCACTCATTGTTGACAACCATCGCCAGATTACGCCGCTGTGGCAAAAATGCTTCGATTCCGCGTAGATCGTCCAAACACAGGTCTCCTTCCATCCACTCGCGTGTGGAGGTTACCAATTCCCGTGTGAGGGATTCATGGGAAAGGATTCCATCTGGACCCCATGTGCTGGTGAGTGCGTTCATAATTGAAAGTTGAGACGTTTCGTTGTGCTGTTGATTCGGATAAATTTAGACGAGAGGCGCGGGTTTATCAGCCTGATCGAGATTGGAAGCCGACCCCAAAAACTGACTGGCCTCAATCAGTATGCGTGAGGAAGGATGCTGTGCCCGTGACAAGAAGTGTTTGGAGGGCAAGACCTCCACCGCGCGCCCTTGATCAAAGACAGCCAATCGGTCCGAAAGTCGAGCAGCCACGTTAAGATCGTGGGTAATAATCAAAATGGAAAGTCCCAATTCCTTGCTCAATCGTGAAAGGAGCTTCACAATTTCAACAGCCACACTGACATCCAATGCGCTCGTAGGTTCATCAGCGATAAGGAGGCGAGGTCTTCCGGCCAAAGCCATGGCGATCATGACGCGCTGGCACATGCCCCCACTGAGTTCGTGTGGGTAGGCTCGGATGCAGCGCTCGGGATCGCGGAGTTTGACGGACTCGAAGAGACTCAAGACCTCGGCTTTGGCCTCGGCGGCGACGATTCCCCGATGGAGTTTTAGAATCCACTCCATTTGTCTGCCGACCGGATACACAGGGTTCAAGGACGCTTGTGGATCTTGGAATATCATGGCGATCTCCTTGCCTCGGATCTTACGGAGGCTGGATTCTGGCAACTGAAGCAAATTTCTTCCTCCGAATTCGATGCTGCCGGAGGTGACGTTCCCATTGCGGGGAAGAAGGCCCAAGATGGTGTGGGAAAGAACAGTCTTCCCAGAACCGGATTCACCGACTAGGCCAACCACCTCGCCAGGAGCGATGTCGAGGGAAACTTGGTTCAATACGCGGTGCTCCCCTGCTTTCCCGGCGTTGAAAGCCACGGAAAGGTCGCGTAAGGATAGAAGTTGTGAGGGGGCAGACAAGGAGAATTCAGGCGTGACACGCCACTGGTCAGGCGTGACACACTCTGTCACAGCGGCAACTTTCTTCGATTTTGGTGACTGTGAGGCTGGTTTTGCCTCATATTCAATGAGGGCGGACAAACCGATTGTGAATGATCCGGTCATCCTCCCAGATGGCGGAGGCAATCTGACGGGCTGCTTTCGGATTCAGGACTTGTTCGAGTATTTTGAGCAACACCCACCCGTTAGGGCAAGCCGGGGGACGGATGGCGAGCAACCGCTCGACGGCTTCTCCAGCCACGTCACTCGCCGACACTCCGGCGTCAAGGAGACTGCGCACGATGATGGCGGCGGCGACGGCTGTGCTGCGTGACAAGCCGGCCACACAATGGACGAGGATAGGGCCGGACTCCATTCGACCAACGAACTGCCAGATTTCCTGAGCCTGTTCAGCAGACATGACGATCCAGCGGCTTCCTTCCTCAACCTTTTCCGCATCGTCGAAATACTGGGGCAGAACTTCTTTTGACCGGGGAAGGACAAGGCGGCTGCGAGTGGTGTCCCGGATGGAAATCACGTTCCAAAAGTTTCGATCCGTGTCCAGGAAACGCTGGACTTCTCCCAAGGAGCAAACGGCGAGATGGCGGGTCAGAGGATGGAGAATCATGCAGAGGGGTGTCTGTGCAGATTTCTGGCGTGACGGAAGCTGTCCCTAAGATGCCGCAGGCTGTCACGCTTTCAAAGGCCATGCCCAAAGCCCGATTTGAGCTTCCCCTTCGTCTCCCAATTAAAGCTCGCTCACCTTGTCCCGCAGTCGTTCGACGCTTTCCCTGAGTCCCTGCAACGCCAGCGTTTCCAGATACTCCTCGGGTTTTTTTGGCGGATTTTTCAAACTCACGCGATGTTGTCGCATCGCAGCCAGAACGTCAGTTGAGCTGGCATCAAGCAGCGCACAGACGAGCTGGTCGGGTGTCCGAACCTCGATGCCATAGCCTTCGATCACCGTTGTTGGGAAGTCTCCCAAATTCCAAGTGATGATGGCATCGGCCCCTGCTTCAATTCCAGCCGCCACTACATGGCGGTCATCCATGTCAGGGAGCGTCAGGCTGGCGATATGCTGCTCGTGGCCTGTCACGAGGCAGTCACCCCCATGTTCATCCATCAGCCGTCGCGTGCGCTCAAGCTGCACCCTCGTCAGGTCGGGGCGGTCTTTGAGGACGTTGCGCATCCATTCTTCGTGGATTTGCTCCGACCACTTGGGCCGAATGAGGCCATGCACGGCCAACCACATCATGAGGCTGCGCAAACCGGCTGGATACAAAACGCAGGCATCCAGCACGATGATGGGGCAATCAGAAATCACTCGCCCAAGTTGAGCCGTTGCCCTTCGGCTGCAAGCTCCTCCAGCACTTTGATTCTGGCTTCCTTCTCTCTCGCCTTGTAGTCCAGCACGTCCTGAATTTTCACGCGACGCTGAACGCCGACCTTGCGCGAAGGCAGCGCATTGGAATCCAGCAGCTTCACCATGTAGGGGCGCGACACCTTGAGCATGTCCGCCGCTTCCTGTGTTCCGATTTCATCTTCCACCGGCACTACGGTCACGGGATGTCCTTCCGCGATGAACTCCAGGCAGGAAAGCACGATATGGCTCAGATAGCTTCCTGCCGGAACATGGTTCCCGTTGATTTGCAAATCAAAAGCGCCCTTCTTGCTCCCTCCTTTACGGCTGGCTGGGCTTGCCGACTCACGCGCAAACACGATGTCTTTCTGGCTGAGTCCCTTGTGAGGTGATTCGAGTATTGGCATGGCTTTGTTCTCCTGAAATGAGTATAACAGATTCACGAAACGGACGCAATAGGCGAAATAGACGAAATGGGTTAACCCTTCTTTTGGGGCCGTGTTTCGGCGGGAAAGGTCTTTCCCTCGCCGCTACTGCGTGTGCGGCTACCCATTCTAGCGGGAGGTATCCCGCAACGCCCTCGCACGCCGCGTGACGCCGTTTGCCCCGCCTTCTGCAAGCCTTGAAGAGTCAAGGCGCAGCGGGTCAAACCACGTCACTGCCTGCCACAATACCGCACACCGAAGCCAGCCGGACGCTTCGCTACCGGCTGCTTCCGTGCCAAAATACTTCCGCCACGAGCAATCCCGCCATTCGTCGGCATAGCCACGGGCCAAGCCGTTCACTGTCTCCCGGCGGTTCGTGTTCCTGCATGGCTCCTGGTGTTTTCCCGCTGCGAGGGAGCTTGGTTTTGGCAGAGGCCGTCTGCCCATCAACCCCCAGCCCGCTCCATTCGCTGCCGCTCCCGTGTTGGGGGCATGACTGGCAACCTAATGACCTCCGCCTTTGCAACCGCGCCCCGCTGCGGGGTGAAAACACAAACCAGGAGCAAAACATGAATCAAAACACACTCACCAAAACCGATCTTCGCCAGTTCACCGGCACGGAACAATGGCATCGCCACGGCATCGCACGCAACGTGCTCTACACTGACGGCGCACAATACGTCGCCGAAAGCGGCGGAGCCTACTGGCTGCTCGATGAAATCGCCTTCGCGCAATCCATCCGCGAAATCGCAGCCGAGTCCTTCCAGGTCTGGCGGCTGAAGGTCAATCCTGACCACACAGCCACACTTGCCTGTGAAGATGGCAACTACAACGTCGTCTTCTCGAAACAGATCGAGTTCACCGACTTCCCTCTCGATGAAGTGTCCTTCTACTTCACCGATAATGTCATCATGCTGCCGAGCGAATATTAGCACGGCAGCTCGTCCGCCCAAGGCACTTGGGCGGACATCTCTTTTCACAATAGCTACTTCATTAGCAGTTCCATCTGGTGGGAAAAGCCTTTCCCTCGCGCCTACGATGTGCGGCGCTACCCATTCCAACGGGAAGTGTCCCGTAACGCCCTCAGGAATCCACACCAGGCAACACCGCCACCACGAGCAATCCCGCCATTCGTCGGCTTGGTCGGGACAAGCCCTCCACTTCACCGCCAAACGGCCAGCTTGCTTCCCCTCCACCTCTTGGACCAAACCTCCGCCAGGCAAGCCGGTGATTTCCTCCGCCCGCCTTCGCCCTCCTGCGGATCACCTTTCATTGCCCCGGCTCGGTTCCGTCCGCTTTCTGAACACTGAGCAGGGAGGCGCGATGCGCCAGACGACAGGTTCAAAGTGAAGGATGGTTTGCATCCTCGCATGGAAGCTACACACGGCGGTAAAGGTTTTGCGACAAGTCAGTCCATCAGGTTCCTGCCGCCGCTTCTTGTGGGCGGTTCTTCATGGCCTCCTTGGGGTTTCTCACTTGGAATTTTGGAAACGTAGCATCCGCGCAGGGCAGTCAATACCCGGCCCGCTCCATTCGCTGCGCTCCCGTGTTGGGCATGACAACGCCCTGCTTCACCGGCTGCTCATCACGTTCCCAATCCCTTCGGGGAGAAACCACTAAACAAGGAGAACCTATGAAAAATAAACCAGCCCACGAAATCAGAAACGGCGGAGTCAAAGTCACCATCTGGTCCAATGAAGACCAGGGCAAAACCCGCCACAGCGTCACCGTATCTCGCAGCTACAAGGCAGGCGAGGAATGGAAGCAAACCACCAGCTTCCTCAAATCCCACCTGTCGAAGCTGAGCGCTGCCCTTGCTCAAGCCGAGCAGTGGATCGCGGAACGCGAACCCGCTGCTGCCGAGGCACAAGCAGCTTAAACCTCGATGCCGCGCCTTCGGGCGCGGCAGTCTTTTTTCACCCAGTCTCCAAGGAGAACGATCATGACTTTCATTCAACTCGACTACGACACATGGTTTGAACAGTTCAAACCCATCACCAAAACTGGAACAGACCACATCGCTTTCGATACCCACGACGACATTGACTTCCTGCGCACACAACCCAACTCGAAAATCTGGACTCTCATCGACTGCCCAGGCTACAACACAGCGGTCATCGTCAATGGCTATTGGCGTATCAACCGTTTGGAATACTACGTCACCGAAGTGGCTCATGACGAAACTGATGAATACAACATCGAATGAGGTGTGGGGGAAAAGCCTTTCCCTCGCCGCTACGTCGTGCGCGGCTACCCATTCCAACGGGAAGTGTCCCGTAACGCCCTCGCCTGCCGCGTGACGCCGTTCGATCCGCCTTCAGCAAGCCTTGAAGAGTCAAGGCGCGGCGGGTCAAACCACGTCACTGCCCGCCCCATGTCGCACACGGAAGCAGCCGGACGCTTCGCTTCTGCCTGACCCTCCGCTTCGCTACCGGCTGCTTCCGGGCCAGTCAAACCCGCCACGAGCAATCCCGCCTTCATCATCAGGGTCGGGGCAAGCCCTCCCTCTGCCGACAAAGGCCAGCTTGCTCCCCCACAACCTCTTGGACCAATCCGCAGCTGCGCCGGACCGCGACCACTTTGCCCGCCTTCGCCCTCCATTCTTGTCGCCGGTCCTTGCTGCATCTGCGGTTCCGTCCGCTCTGAAGCGCCTGCTCTCGCAGGCGGGGCAAGCGCGTCTCTGTGGAGACTTTCAAAAGATGCCTGCACAGGCGGGCCTTGTGGCACCGCCGCTTGCCCTTCGTTTTCACAAAACACTTCTCGGCAACCGGGTCGTTTCATCTACAATTCACGCACACTATGAGCCGCAGATTCCACACCATTCTCGCCGTCACGCTTTGTCTGTTTCCCCTCATTCCGTCTTCTGCGCAGACAGAGCAGCAGAAACAAACGATGTCAGTGCTGAAGGCCGCGAGCGAACGCCTCATGCGCGGCGACATCGCAGCTCTCGACGAGGTAAAAGCGCTACCGGGCGATGACGCGGTGGCCGGACTGCTGATGTTCTTCAAACAGAACTTCTACGTCTATTCCAAAGAGACCCAGAAAAAGGCCATTGCCGCCAAAGCTGCCCAATACATCACCGAATGCCCGACCGCCGCTGACTACATCAAGCGCCTGTTAAAAAAGGAGGAAGGAAGGCCCAAATCGGGAATGCTCATGAACTACCGGCAGACCACGCTGGACAGTCTGACCACTGCCAACAACAAGTTCGCCGTGAGTCTCCTCATCGAACTCGTGGACGAATCCAACTTGGAGGTGTCGCCCGGAGATTTTGCCGTTGCCATCGCCAAGATGGGCATCCCTTCTGCTCCCTTTACAAAGACAGAACTGAAATCCGCCGCCACGCCAGATGGCGTCGCAAAATGGAAATCATGGTGGAAAGAAAACAAAGACGGCTTCCCCGACAAGTGACGGTGGAGCAGTTAGCTCAAACGTCGCCTTCATTTGAATGCCGTCGGTTTAGCGATACGGCTTCATCCATTTGGGCTCTAAACCTAGACAAAACTTTAGCTGTATCCGTTTCTGCCCTTGCTTCCCGATCCGCTCTGGCTTGCGAAGCTGGTGATCGAGCGCGGCGGCAAACAGGCCCTTTTATCCTAGCACGGAGTCAACGCCGCCAAGCCAGATCAAGGCTGGAGATGAAAAAAATGATGCCTACCCGCGCGGCGCGGCTTGAATACTGTAACCGGTTACAGTATCTTCCGAAGAATGCGGGATAAAAATGCACTAACCAAACGCCAGGAGGAAGTCCTGAACTTTGTAGAGGACCACCTCTCAAAGCGTGGTGTCGCGCCCACCTTGCAGGAAATCTGCGATGACTTTGGGTTCAAAAGCCCGAATGCAGCCAGCCAGCACCTCCGGTTGATCGCCAAGAAGGGATATTTGGTGCGCTTGCGGAACTCTCCCCGCTCCATCCAGTTGCCGGTGCGGCGGGCTGGCAGGCCTGGTCGGACGGACATGCACAGCGTTCCAGTGCTTGGTCGCATCGCCGCAGGGCATCCCATTTTCGCCCTGGAAAATGTGGAGGACACGCTGGAACTGCCGAAGCAGCTTTTTCGCGGGCGGAAGCTCTTTGCGCTCAAGGTGCAGGGAGACAGCATGACGGGGGCAGGCATCTTTGATGGTGACCTTGCTATCCTGGCAGCGCAGCCAGATTTTCAGGACGGTGAAATCGCCGCCGTGGTGGTGGACGAGGAAGCCACGCTCAAGCGTCTTTACCGCACCTCCAAGGGCCTGCGATTGAAGGCAGAGAATCCGGCTTTCCCAGATCGTGTCATTTCCGCAGAGGCGGAGCGAAGCTATCGCCTCGCAGGCATTCTGGTGGGAACCATCCGACGTTTCTGAGCCATGCCTGCCGCCGCCCTTAGCGATGAAGCCCTGGATAGCCTGAATACTCTGGCGCGACGGTTTGGCTGCCCGAAGCTCATCCCCTTGCGGCGCAAGGAGATGAAGCCAGAGCAGATTCAATACCTCGACTTGCTGCCGGAGCGTGACTTGTCCGGTGCCATCCCGCTGCCGCAGGCGGTGGCGGAGTTTCAGGGCCGGGCGGTCATGTATTTTCTGGATGGCAGCGCCAGCACGCCCCCCCCCAGCAATTGCAGGATTTGCAGCAGTTACTCGCCAATCGCGGGGAGCACGCTGTTCTAGCCGTGTCGCGGCCTGGAGATCTGACCCTGTATCCGCTGAACTTGGACCGGAAGGAGCTGCTGTCAGGGCGCTTTGATGTGGTGCAGGTCAAGGATGAGCGTGCTCCGTTCTTGTTTCAGGAGCTGGCATCCGGCACCAGGGTCGTAGAGGGACGTATGACGGAGGCGGACCCTGTGT
>JANYJH010000428.1 GCA_025361865.1 Phragmitibacter sp. | reverse complement strand
TGAACTGTAGGTCTTGCCCGAGCCGCTGAGGACGACTTCGCCAAGACCGTCAGCGATAATGGTTTTGCTGGTATCGCCGCCGGTGAGCGCGCCGCTGAAGGTGACTTTGTCCGTGGCGTTCTGCGCGGTGAATCGCACGCCGTTGGTGGTGGAAGTGAAACTGATGGCCCCGCTGAAAGTGGCCCCGCTGGTCGTGTTCTGCGCACCGAAGCGTTTGATGTCGTCGCCAATGCTCACACTGACCGCGCGGGCCATGGTGCGGTCGCCATCGAGAATGATCTCGGCGGTGGCTCCGGTGCTGACGCCGCTTCCGAAAGCGACATTCGTGGTGGCCACTCCGAGCGCTCCGCTGCCATTGAGCGCATTGGATTGGAGCAGCAGCTTCCCGCTGATCACCGAACTGGCTCCAGTGTAAAGATTACTGCCGCTGATACGAAGCGTTCCGCCATCTACGGTGACACCGCCGAGGAAGGTGTTGTTACCCGTCAGACCGAGCTCTCCCAATCCGGTCTTGTAGATGCCTGCAGCGGGCAGAGAACCGGAGACGCCTGCGCCGGAAATGACGCCGCTCAAAGCGAGACTAGACCCTGAGGCAATGTCAAAGAAACCATGACCGCCAAGGAACACGGGCGCGCTGATGGTGGCCGTGGTGCCGGTAGCAGTCAAAGCGATGCCTGTATCCACGGTGAGTGTGCTGCCCGCAGTGCCGCTCACGGTGAAGGCCCCCGTTTTCTGGACGGTCATCTGACCTACGGTGCGGCTTCCATTGAGGCTGATGGCACTCGGAGCCGTCGAGGCAAAGGTGACGTTGCCGCCGGTTGGATTCACGGTGTTGCCGGTCCAGTTGATGCCGTCACCCCAGGTGGCATTGTCTCCACCGCCATCCCAAGTGCGGGCGCTCGGCACGACCTCTGTGTAAGCCTTGGTAGAAGTGTCGAGCACGCCCAGATTGAAACTGTTGCTCGAGCCCAGCGCCTGAAACGTGATGGTGTAGCTAGTGAAGGCCAGTCCCGTCAGATCCCATTGGAAGGCTGCGCGAGTCGTAAATCCGCCAAAGCCACCCGTGATCACCCGGTTTTCACTGATCATGTTCGCGGGTGAGAGGGAGATAGTGGTGCCACCGCTGACGTAATTCAGCTTCAGAGTGCTGTAGTCGATCGAAGTCCCGAGGGTTTCAAACTGGAAAACGACGTTGTTGGGATGAGCCGCGAGCGTGTTGTCCAAAACATAGCCGGTGGCCGCAGAGAAGCTGTAGATGTTAAAGCCGCTGGTGATGAAAGCGGTGTCCGTGAGCGTTTGCGTCAGCGTCGGCGAAGAAGCTCCGCTGGCATAGTCTCCGTAGTTGGCCACGGCATAGGGCTCCTGAAAGATGTCCCACTGGGTGTATTCAGTGCCCGTGGTTCCACGAAAGGATGGGGTCGTAAGATTGGGGAAAAGCATCTGTGCTTGCGCCGCTCCGCCCATCATCAGGGCGAAGACTAGCCAAAGAACGCGATTTGGACCAAGAAGGAGCCGACTCATGGTTTGATCTTCTGGTCGGCTGTCGTTGCGGTGGGCGACCATTTCCGTGAATCCATGAGCTCAGACGGCTTGTTCACTTCCACATGACCGTCAAAGTAAGCCACCACGGCTTTGCCGTTGTAGCGCGGCTGCACATTCCCGATGCTGCCATCCTTGGCGGCGGTCACTCCGCTCATAGTGGAGGGTTTGATGATGAAGTTGCCCTCGTAGGTCGTCTTTCCTTGGACGAGTTGGGCAGACGCGAAGACGATCAATTGGCCGACATTGGCTGAGTTGACTTGTTGCAGGTTGGTCACGCAGTCAGCCTTCGCGAGATAGCCTGAGGAGGTCTGATACCCGCCGATGCAATAGGCATTCAAGCCAAGAGATGGCACGAGACTGACCATGTAATGCAGGTTCGTGTTGTTGCTTCCGCCCTGTTTAGCAGGGTTGAGGAAGAAAGTGTTCTCCACGCTCAGATTCGCATAGTCTGCGAGGCGCCATGGATAGCGCTCTGCCGTGGGACCGGAGACGACATCGCCTCCAGGCAGAGTCACGCTGGCACCGGGCTGATAACCTGCGAGCAGCTCGCCATCGTGGTCCGCCGGATAGTTCAGGTAGGCCACCATGAGGGATTTACCTGCGCCGATTTCTTTAGCCTTATGAGCCATGGACATCGCAGCGCCGTAGCCTGCAAAAGCCATCCCGGAGAGCACGCCGATGATGACCATGACGACGAGCAGTTCAATGAGGGTGAAACCCTGAGAGCGTGTTCTTTTTGAGTTCATAAGGCGTCAAAAGGCTTCGTGTTGTGCTTAAGCGGTAACGGCGCGACGACGGCGACGCAGCCCGATGACTGCCATTCCGAGGAAGCCCAACAAAGCACGGCCCGGTTCTGGAGCGGACGTGACTTCCAGATAAGGTTTGGAAGCGGTTTCGCTGGAGTTGAAGATGAAAGAACCGCCGGTGCCAGCCAAGGCGGTGAGCTGCACGCCAAGATTGCTGGCCGGGGTGTTAATCCATTGAGCCACCAGTGAAGTCAGGTCCACGGAATACCAGCCAAGGGTGGTATCCACATAGGAGGTGCTGAGAAAGGAACCGACCGTTGGTGGGGAAGAAAAGGTGACGGAGTTGGCTGCCCACGATTGCGTCACATCCTTGACCTGAAGATAGCCAGCGGCATTGGAGGCCGCTCCTGAAGTCTTTGTCTGAAGCCACATCTTGGCATTGGTGACCTGCGATCCTGAGGTAAGCCCCAGGGAGGAAAGATCGAACTGGATGTAGCTCAGGAAATCGTGTCCGACTCCGCCTGAATCAATGGCGTATAAAGTCGTTCCCAAACCACCACCGAGAGATGAATCCGAGAACTGGTAAACGCCAGTGTCTTGGGACACGAGGGCCGTGGCTCCCTGTGCCGCTATTCCTGATCCTATCAACACCGCGCAGCACAGGGCCTTCGCCCATTTTGTCAGGCCATGTTTTGGGCCTTGATTGGCTGGTTCGCTCTTATCCCGGCGGAACTCGAAGGTCTGTTCAAGCGAAGGGTTTTCAGCAGTCTCACCTGCATTCAAGGCGGCAAGGACAGTGGAATTGGGATGGGGAAACGTTAGGAAATTAATGAGATTAAGTCGCAGTTGCATGATTCTGTGACTTTAATCCACTCTTGGAGGCTGCTTGCCTCGGCTTGCTTTACTCTTGCTCTTGCTTGCGCCTGATAAGGGCAGGTCTCCCGTCCGGTAAGCTGTGGGAGGCATTCCCATTTCCTTGGTGAAGCCCCGACTGAACGCGCTGAAGCTTTCATAACCGACTTCCAAAGCGATGTCGCTCACGCTCTGGCGGCTGTTGCGCAGGAGCTGAGCGGCCAGTGCCATGCGCTTCTCCCGCAGGATCTCGGGCATGGTCTTTCCCACATGGCTGGCAAAGAGTCGGCTCAGATGAAAAGCGCCACAGTCCACTTCCTGTGCGAGCATCTCCAGTGTTGGTGGATTGACCAAATCCCGTTCCAGAAAGAACAGGGCGCGTTGCACCCGCTCAGTATTGATATCCTGAACTGGCGCTGGTTCATCCATCACTTCAGATTCAAACAGGCAAAGCGCCGCCAGTTCCATGACCTTCGCCTGATACCAGATGGAGAGACAGGCCATCAACTGCGGAGGATTGGCGAGCTGGTGCATCAACGAAAGTAGCCCTGAACTCGCGGGAATGATCTGGGGAGGAAAACCGCTGCGCATTCTCGCGGCGGCGGCATTTTTAGCATGAACCGCGAGTCTCGATTGGGCGGAAGGACTCCAATCCACCAATAAAAAGCGATGAGCCTGACTCTTTTCCGCAGTCCAACGCAATCCCTCTGCTAGCGCGATGATGCCCATGTAAGAAGCCGGGAGCGACATG
>JANYJH010000449.1 GCA_025361865.1 Phragmitibacter sp. | reverse complement strand
CATCCTTTCTGCAATGCTCCGCCCAGCCACCACTGATGATCTTTCTGCGATCAACGCCATCTATAATCACTACGTGCTGTGTTCCACCTGCACTTATCAAACCGTGGCCAGCACGGATGATGAGCGCTTGAAATGGTTCGAGGCTCATGGCGAGAACCACCCGATCATCGTGGCGGAAGACGAGGGCTTCGTAGTCGGCTGGGGCTCGTTAAGCAGGCTTCATGAACGGCAGGCCTTCGCCCATTCCGTCGAGGATTCCGTCTATCTGCATCCCGATTGGCAAGGGCAGGGGATCGGCAGTTTGATTTTGGAAGAGCTGTTGCGGTTGGCGGTGAAAATCGGTCATCACACCGTGCTCGGAGCCATCTCTGGTGATCAGTCGGCGAGCATCGCATTGCATGAGAAATTCGGTTTTGTGCAAACCGCGAAGCTTCATGAAGTGGGCTATAAATTTGATCGTTGGCTGGACGTTGTGTGGGTTCAGAAGATTTTGTAGAGACGTGGCACAGGCTTCAAGCCTGTGTTGTAGTTCAGGCATCCTGCCTGAATCATTAGTGATAAAACAGCCAAGATGGCTGTTCTACCCACAGGCAGGATGCCTGTGCCACCTTAACCACTACCACCATGCCAGACCTCACCATCCGTGAATTCTCCGTTGATGAGTTTCCTCTCATCCTTCCCCTGATCGGGAAGCTGAATCCCAAGCTGGCAGCGGAAGAGTTGCAGCGTCGGCTGGAGGTGATGACGCCGCATGGTTATCACTGCATCGGCGCGTTTGATGGAGAGACACTCGTCGGAGCCGCTGGCTTCTGGCTTGGGGCCCGTTTTTACTGCGGGGAATACATGGATGTGGACAACGTGATCGTCGAGCCCTCGCTTCGTTCTCAAGGCATCGGCGCGCAGATGATGGCCTGGCTTCATGAGACTGCTGAAGAGCTGGGCCGCAAAGTCATCATGCTGGATTCTTACGTCAGCTATACGGATGCGCACCGCTTCTACGAGCGACTGGACTACGAGAAGATCGGTTATCACTTCATCAAGAAGATCGACGAATGATCCTCTTTCCAGCCGCGTTTTCTGTCACCTCACATCCATGAAACCTCTCTTCTTTCTCGCCGCCGTATTCCTCGCCACTTCGCTTCAGGCACAGCATCCTGTGTTGTGCAGTGACTACAGTGGAGGCCATGTCACCATTCTGTCTGCGGATGGGAAAATCGAATGGCAGGTGGAGGCGAAGAACCCGCAGGATTGCTGGCGCTTGCCGAACGGGAACATCTTGTTTGCTTACGTTGGTGGAGCCAAGGAGATGACTAAGGCCAAGGAAGTCGTCTGGGAATACAAGGCTCCTGAGAAGGCTGATCCGAATCTTCCCGCGCCTGCGCCCGGACAAAAGGGGCCGGAGAACAAAGTGGAAGTGCATGGCTGCCAGCCCTTGCCCAATGGGGATGTCATGCTCATCGAGTGTGGCTCGAGCCGCATCATCGAGGTGGATCGCGCTGGCAAGATCGTGAAAGAAATCAAGCTGGTGACGAAGCCCGAAGTGAAGACGCACAATCAATTTCGCGGCACTCGCAAGACAGCGGACGGACATTACATCGTGAGCTTTAAAGGCGAAGGCATGATCAAAGAACTTGATGGCAACGGCAAGGTGCTGCGTGAAATCAGCGTGCCAGGCGATCCTCATGGCGCGGTGTTGTTGCCGAACAAGAACCTGCTCGTGACCTGTGGGGATGCGCACCAAGTGCAGGAGATTGATCCTTCAGGGAAAGTGGTGTGGGAGTTGAACGAGAACGATCTTCCAGGCAATACACTGCGCCTCATGGCGGGCTGCCAGCGTCTGCCAAATGGGAACACGATCTTCTGCAATTACCTCGGTCACGGCCACATCGGTGAGCAGCCGATGTTCTTTGAAATCACGCCAGACAAGAAGGTAGTATGGGAGTTCAAGGACCACGCGAATTTCAAGACGATCAATCAGCTCATGACGCTGGACATCCCCGGTGATGTGACCAAGGGGGAGATTCTGAAGTAAGCTGCGCCTCATCCGTAGCAGCCGACGTGAGGAGGCTCTAATGAAATTCTTACGACAGGGAAGTGAGGGAAGAACGTCAGTCGTAACGGTTCGTTTTGCTAGCCGCACGAACAAGTGACTTGTCACTGCTTCTTCCATTGGTGGCTGTGAGGTTAACTTCAAGAGCCTCCTCACGTCGGCTGCTACTGGAATACAGACTACCGCCGCGTGCCACTCAGCGGTGGGCGTGCTGGGCTTTCTTTCTCTTCGCCAGCGCGGTCTTTATACCAGAGGATGCCGTGTTCGCGGAGGTTCTTGATGAGCATCGTGAACTCGTTCTTCAGCTCTGAATCATGCAACAGCGCGGGGAGCATTCCATCGCCTTTGCCTTTGCTAAGGATCTTCGCGACCTTTGTGAATTCATCAGCCGTTACGCCGATGGACTTCATGGCCTTGTCCGCGTCCACCATCGTGGTATCCGCTTTGCTGATGACGCCATCCACTTTAGCCAGAGCAGGTTTCAGACTGTCCAGCGTGGCTCCGATGTGCTTGATTTCATCATTCAGGGACTGCGAGGCGGTCTTAAGATTCGCGATGGTCTCCTGAAGATCGGCATTGGTCTTCACCCCCAGCGTCTCTTCATCAAGCCGTTTCATCACGTTCTTAAGGTGACCGATGGAGTCTTTCATGTCTTTGCTGCCGCCTTCGGAAAGCGCGCCTTCATTGATGCGTTTCAGGGTGATGCGGAGGTCTTCCAGAGTCTCATTGACCTTCTTGGCGATGATCTCAGCGGAGTCTCCTAGGGCACTCAGGCCGCCCGCCTTTCCGCCTTCCACTTGCGCTCCGGCTTGCAGGTAAGTTTGCGTAGCCTGACCGCTGGCTTTGATCTCAATGAACACGTCACCGAGCATCCCGGAGGTGCCGAGGCCGAACTTGGCATCCGCAGGAATCTTCGTCACGTTGTAGATTTCAAGCTGGATGATGACGCCGTTGAAGTTCGCGTTCAGCCGCGGCGTTTCCTTGACCTTGCCGATGCGTGAGCCACCGAGCATGACGGGGGAGCCTTCCTTGATGCCGGAGCCGTCAGGCAGGGTCAAGATGATCCCATAGGTGTTCTTGAAGAGATCGCGGATGCTTCCGAATTGGAGGATGAGCAGGCCGAGGAGGGCGAAGCCCACGGTGAGGAACAGTCCTACGAGCAGTTCAGTTTTCTTATCACGTTCTTCCATGAAGGTCAGGGTTTGGCTTGTTTCGAGCAGTTTAAAAATCGGATTGGTTTAACCAGTGACATCGCTGCGGCCTTCGATGAAGTTTTGCACTTCTTCATCAGGGCTCTGGCGCAGTTCTTCTGGGGTGCCGAGAAAGTGGATGACGCCGCGCTTGAGAAAGGCCACGCGGTTGGCGATCTTGAAGACGCTTTTCATATCGTGCGTGACGACGACGGAAGTGATACCATAGCGCTTCTGCAAACGCACGATCATCTGGTCGATGACATCGGACACGATGGGATCGAGGCCGGAGTTCGGCTCATCATAGAGGATGCAATCCGCCCTTCCGACGATGGCGCGGGCGATGCCGCAGCGCTTTCTCATGCCGCCGGAAAGGTTCACGGGTAGCTTGGTTTTGTGCTCGCTGAGTTCCACCAGTTCCAAAGCCTCGTCCACGCGCTGGCGGATTTCTTGGTAGTCTCGCACGCCTGCCTCGATGAGCGGGAAGGCGACGTTACCCTCGACGGTCATGTTGTCGAAGAGCGCGCCGCCCTGGAACAGGACGCCGACCTTCTTTCGGACAGGCGCGAACTCCCGTTCTCGAAGGCCGACGACATTCACGCCATCCACGGTGATCTCCCCCTGATCAGGCCGCATGAGGCCGATGAAGTGCTTCATGAGCACCGTCTTCCCTTCGCCGCTCGGGCCGATGAGCATGAGCGTTTCCCCTTTAAGAACGGTGAGGTCAATACCGCGCAGAATCTCCTGCGAACCGAGCTTCTTATGAAGACCGCGCACGACGATGAAGGGGCTTTTTTCAGGGGCAGACATGGGCTTTTCTTAAGCTGCGCCGCCGAGCGGGAAGACGTAGTTCAGCAAAATGGACATGAAGAAATTTACGATCAGCAGCACCAGTGAGGAAATGACCACCGCCCGCGTGGTGCCGATGCCCACACCCACCGCGCCGTTCTCTGCTTTCAGCCCCTGATGGCAGGAGATGATGGTGATGAGAATACCGAAGACAAAGCCTTTACTCATGCCGCAGAGCAGGTCTTCCATATTCGTGTGATCCATCATGTGCATCATGAACCAAGGCTTCGGAATGCCATAGCCGAACACTGCGACCATGTAGGAGGCGAGCAGGCCAAAGGTGATGCTCTCCGCGATGAGCAGCGGCATGGAAATCATCATCGCCAGGAAGCGCGGCAGCACGAGGTAATCCACCGGATGCACGCCCATCACGCGCAGGGCATCCACTTGTTCCGTGACTTTCATGGTGCCGATGTCCGCCGCCATCGAAGCACCCACGCGACCTGCCACCATCAATCCGGCGAGCACCGGCCCCAGCTCCCGGCACATGGACACGGAGATGAGCGCGCCCACGCTGGACTCCACGCCATAATATTTGAACTCCATGTAGGACTGAAACGTGAACACCGCACCGGTGAACGCTCCGGTGACGATGACCACGGCCTGCGAGCCATAACCAATGCTGACGATTTGCTGCGCCACCAGCTTCAGCCGCCATACGCCGAGGCTCATTGCGCGACCCAACTCTGCCATCAACGAGGCGAGCTGTCCCATGTAAGACAGGAAATCAAGAAAGGCGCGACCAGGCAGGCGGAGTAATTCCATGAGCGAAAGGCGTTTATCATCGCATGATGCGGGCAAATGGCAAATCAGTAGTCAGGAGTGAGGAGGCAGGAGTCAGTAGCGAGGAGTCTATAGTCTATCCCTTACCCCTTTTCGCTTCGCGGCTTCGCAGCACTTATCTCTTGTTCGGAACTCCGCTTCAACTAATGAGAACCATGTCTGAGCCATCTAAAACGATTCTGCGCGAACTCTGGGCGGACATTTGTCAGCTCTGCGCGGGGCTGTGGGGGATTCTGCGCGGACGTTGGCCGTTGCTGTTGGTCACCACGCTGAGTTTCGCTTTGTTCGCGTGGTTCATCCTCTTGCCTGTGGATGACGCTTGGTTGAAACTGGTGCGCAGTGCTGGCGAGAAGGAAACGCTCAAACCACTGGCGCAATGGCTCAGTAAATGGGGGGACTTCGGCGGCTTCACCGTGTTCCTGAGCCTCGCCTTGTGGCTGGGTGGAAGGCTTTGTCGGTCACGCTACTATCAAAGGCTCGCACTGGCTTCGTTATTGGCCGCAGGCATCACGGGGATGGTGGCGAATGTGGGGCGGTTCGGACTGGGGCGTCCACGTCCGATAGCAGGTCTGGCGGACGGCTTCTACGGGCCGCATCTGAAGACGGATTATCAGGCTTTCCCCTCTGCGCATACAGCGACGGCTTTCGGCTCGGCCCTGCCGCTGCTAGTGTCCGCGCCGCACATCGGTGTGCCTGCGACGGTCTTCGCGGTTGGCGTTTCCTGGTCGCGGATGTATCTGAACAGGCACCATCCCACGGATGTGGCCACGTCGATCTGGCTGGCCATGCTCTTTGGCGTGCCGCTAGGATTGGTGGTGCGGAGGATGAGGATAATGTAGCAGCCGACGTGAGGAGGCTCGAATGAAATTCTAACGACAGGAAAGCGAGGGAAGAACGTCGGTCGTAACGGTTCGTTTTGCTAGCCGCGCGAACAAGTGACTTGTCACCGCTACTTCCATTAGTGGCTGAGAGGTTAACTTCCAGAGCCTCCTCACGTCGTCTGCTACAACGTGAAAGCTTCCTCATCGGAGCGCTTCGGCCTTGTGCTTCCACACTCGTATCTCCACCCAACTGGCTCTCGCTAAATTGAAGCCGGTGAAGTCATGCGCGTCGTATTGCGTGGCGAGGGCGGAGAGACTGTCCACGTCTGCACTGAAGTCCTTATCCGTGGTTTGGGCTTCGCCCTTCCGCCATTGTTGGATGGCGTGATTCAGGGTCCATTCGCGGCGCTCACAGACGATGATGTCCGTCCGGCCTTTGCGCATCCGGTCCTCGACCTGTTTGATCTTGGAGAGCATTTTAAAGGGGCGCTCGCCGTAGAAGACGAGGCTCGGTTCGGTGAACTGCCAGGCCACGGCTTCGCCCTGTTCCTTGCTGCCTTTGATGACGGATTGCATGGCCACGACGGGGTGAATGCGGCGAATCCCCCCCCCAATTAGGCCGATCATCATCGCGATCACGAATGGAGTTAGCACTAGATTGATGGTCCACCTCGCGGAGGGATTATCAGCGTAGTTCCAGGCTAATAACCCAAGCATGAAAAGAAGGCCGCTAACTGGAGTTAGCAGCAGGAGCAACTCTACTGGGAGAGAAGGTAGCAGTATCATAGTCAGACCGGCCATCGGAAGGGAGACCAAGACTAAGACTAAAGTGAAATAACACCGCCCGAACCACCCCAATTTCCGCTCTTCACTCAACAGCGAACCCAGCAACAAAAAGAACGCGGCAAATCCAGGCATCGTGTAATGCGGAAGCTGCGTGGCGTAGAGGAAGAAGATGATCTGCGGCGCGAGGAACCATGCGACGAGGAACGCAGATTCACGATTCCACTCGCGGCGTATTTTGGACCAGATCTGCGGCAGCCACGCGATCCATGGCATGAGGCTGATGAAGGCGGCGACCACGTAGTAACCGGGCACGATGACGCGTCCATTGAGCGCCGCTGTTCCACGATCGACCACATGCTCACCCATGCCGATCCTCCAGAATTCTCCGTTGGTCATAATCAAAGCGGGGATGCCCCAGGCGGCGACCATGGCCAGCGTGATGAGCGGTCCCAAGCGCCACTGGAGGCGGCTCCACGGCAGAGGCTTCCGCCACAGGGCCCAGCGCCAGAGTAACAAACTCAGACCGGGAACGAACCATGCGATGGGGCCTTTCGCGAGGAAGCCAAAACCGAGTGATACCCAGAGAATCCAGAACCAGCGACCGAAGCGGTTGCGCTCCACGCGGTCTTTCGGAGCCAGCAATTCTATGAGCGCCCACATGCTGAGGGCCACGCAGAGGATCATGGGCATGTCTGCGACGCAAAGCCGCCCGTGGACGAGGGCTTGGAAACTGGTCAGCCAGGCGAACGCGCCGATCCAGCCTGCTTTGGCAGAATAGAGCCGACGCCCCATGCACCAGATGACGCAGCCGACGAGCCAGACGGAAAGAACGGAATGAAGCCGCGCGGAGAGCTCATTCACGCCGAGCAGATGGTAGTGGAGGCGCATCCACCAGTAGGTCAGCGGCGGTTTGTCAAAGCGGTATTCCTCGTTGAAATAAGGGATGATCCACTCGCCTCGATCCATCATTTCCACCGTGGCATGGGCGAACCGCGGTTCATCGCGATCCATCAGCGGAAGGGTGCCTGTGCCCGGAAGGTAGAGCAGCGCGGTGAGCGCGAGCAATATCCACAGGGCATGTCGGAAACGGAGATTCTCAAATGACATGCAGGGCAAAGGCTCAGTTTGCGCAGGGGCGCAACTAGGCAAGTGGGTAAACGTGAAAAAAGCGACACGGAACACCGTGTCGCTTTTTAGAGAATGGAGTCTTAAGCGAAGATTTCGCCTGCCTTGAAGAAGCGCTTGAGCTCGGCGGCGGCGGCTTCCGGGGAGTCAGAAGCGTGGGCGACGTTGATCATCATATCCACACCGTAGTCACCACGGATGGTGCCTTTTTCGGCCTTCGTGGAGTCCGTCGGGCCGAGGAGGGCGCGGACTTGATCAATGATGTTCTCACCACTGAGCGCGAGAGCCACCACGGGGGTGCTCTTCATGAAGGTGGCCACATCTGGAAAGAAGGGCTTGCTGGCGATGTGGGAGTAATGGTCAGCGAGGATGGCGTCATCGAGCTGGATCATTTTGAGGCCGCGAATCTTGAAGCCTTTGGATTCAAAGCGCTTGAGGACTTCGCCGCAGAGCTGCTTGGAAACAGTGTCGGGCTTGAGGAGAATGAGGGTGGTTTGCTCGGACATAAGGGCCGCGTTAGTAAGGCAGAAGCCGCTTCTCGTCAAGGCTGCGGTTATTTGGCGTAGGCTGCGCAGCGATTATGCCAGCCTTCAAGCCAACGTTTTTCACCGCGCTCAGGAGGGCTGTTTTGCACGCGCCGACTGAGCACGCGCTGGGAGGCGCTGGCGAAGTTTCCGGCGGCGTTTCCGGCTTCGGAGGGTTTCATTTCAATGAGCACCTGAAGCAGGCCCCAGCCTGCGCCGTTGTAGCGTTCACGGGGGTTCAGGCCCTCGCCCTTGAAGTTCACGTAATCTATCATGGCGAAGTTCCCGGCGGCGCTTTGGCTGAGCGCTGTGATGTTCTGCTCAACGTGGCTGCTGGCGGCTCCGGCGGCCTCGCGGAACTTTGGCGTGGCTTCGTGCAGACGATGAATAATGAAGAGCGTCTGCTCGCGAACGGTGCTGGCGAGGAGCTTGCGGAGGTCGCGCTGTTGCTCGCCTTCATGGTCTTTCAGGAACGCGGCGCGGCTGGTCCAGGGACAATGCTTTTCTCCCAGCAACCATTTGGGAAGCGGGACACCACTTTGCTGGAACCACGCGATGAGTTTAGGGAAACTCTCTTCAAACGGGCCTTCCCTCCCTTTCACATACCAGATGAAATGACCGATGCCGAGCGAGGCGAAGTCCTCTCCGGTGTTCCAACTCGTCAGCCCGTCCACGGTGCCGTCGCATTCATTCTTCCAAATGCGCTTCCCGATGCGGTCGAGGTCGCTGCCACTCAGTGCTGATTTCTCAGCGTATGCGGCTAAAGCGAAGAAGGTCGTGATTATGATCGCTAGAATGGCGAGGGCGGTATTGGATTTAACTGATCGCATGAGGTAAAGAAATTATGGTTTTTGCCTTTGAGTGCCTGAGTAACAATGAGTGGCGGCGTGTTATTGGGATTGATTCATTAGGAAACGAATTCTAAGTTGCTGACTCGACAGGTCTTTTCTCATCCTCATGCCTTATCTGGCGTTCAATCTCAATAACGGAAATGAATTCATCTTCGACCTCGTCGAAGAGCGGTTGTCATTGGGCAGAAATCCGCGCAACGAAATCGTCATCGAGAACAATTATATTTCCAGTTTTCATGCGGAGTTGATTCGTCAAAAGGACGGAAGTTATGAGGTGGTGGATCTTAAGTCTGCGAACGGCATTTTCGTCAACGACAGACGTGTGGAAAAGGCCTTTTTAAAACCGGGGGACAGGGTGCGGTTTGGTCAGCTTGACGCGAGGTTCCGTGAGTCCAAAGAAACTGAGACTGATAAGGCGATCAAAACGGGAGTGCCTTCTGCAGAAGAGAAGCGTAAGGCGGCTGAGTCATCCGAAGGTCGGCCTGAAGACACGAAGCTCATTCCTCTGAAGAAGGAAGAAGCACCAGCGGCGGCTGAGCCTGCAAAGGCAGTTGAAGCGCAGCCGGCGAAACCTGCCGCGCCTCCAGTAGCCGTGCCTGCGCCTGCGATCGTTCTGCCCAAGCCCACGTTGCCTCCGCCTCCGACGGCCCCGAAGCCCACGCCTCCGCCCCAGGTGGTGAGCCTGACACCGACGGCTCCGAGCACGGGTGGCCCGCAAAAGCCGGGCGCGCCCACGGTTGGGGCTCCTTCTATTCCGCCAGCACCCCGTCTGACTTCTCCGCCGCTCTCGCAAAAGCCTAGCGCGCCTACCGTTCCTAAGCCTGTGGGAACCCCGCCGGGCAAGTCTCCGGGTGCGGCACCAGTTGGGAAACCGTCCGCATCTGTGGGCAAGCCACCTGCACCGACAGCCGCGCCTGTTGCGCCAGTATTGGCTAAGCCAGCTCCAGCGCCCGTTGCCGCGCCAGTCACGAAGCCAGCGCTTGCAACGGTGCCGACTCCAGCCGCCCTACCAACGGTTTCCCCAGAGGCTGTCGAACTGCAAAAGAAGCATGATTTGTTGAAGAGCGAGACGGCCACGACGGAGGCCAAACTCGCGTCGCTTCGTGCTGAGGTGGACGGTTTGGAAAAAGCCAAGGCGGAACTGGGATTGGCCAAGGCGGAGCTGGAAAAGACGCGTCAGCAAATCACCGAAGTAAAGGTCACGAAGCCCGAGGCTGCCGAGACGCCCGTCGTTCGCGGCAAGGAAGCGGTGGCTTCCGAAGCCCACATCAAGGTGCTGCATACCGAGATCGAGCAGCTTGAACGCGCAAAGACGGAATACGCGGCGGTGAAACTGGAGACAGATCGCGGCAAGAAGGAGCTGGGCGATGTGAAGACCCAGATCAGCGAGCATCAACTTCAGGAGAAGAAGCTCCGTGAAAGGCTGGCAAAGGAGTCCAAGGCGACTGAGGAATACTTGTCCACCCTTGGCCGGGAGATCATGGACGCGGAGGCCAAGCTGGCGAATCTGCACAAAGACGTGAACGTCGGACAGGTGAATGTGGCGGACAAAACGACCAGCACTTCGGCTGAGCTGACCGCGCTGACAAGCTCTCTCTTAGCCCTTAAAACGGAGCACGGAGCGCTGAGCACGACGGTCACTGCGCTCGCCAGTCAGCGCGCTGAACATGAGAAAACGATCGGTGATCTTTCGCCGAAAGCGGAGGCCACACGCAAGGAACTGGAGTCGCTCATGAAGCAACGCGAGGAAGCGGCGGCGGCATTAAAGAAGACGGATGAGGAACGGGCCAATGCAGAAGCTAAATTAGCCACCGCCCGCACTGATGCTGAGAAGACATCGGGCGATCTCGCCAAGAAAAAGAAGGAACTCGAAGACGCCGTTTCGGCTCGTGAAGAGCAGTTGAAAGTGATCGAGAAGCGCGTGGCGGAATACGAAGCCAAGCGCGTGGCTGCGGAGAAGAAGATGCTGGACATCGCCGCGACGGACGAACGGCTGACCTCCGCTAGTGAAGCGCTGAAAGTGGTGCAGGAGCAGCAAAGCGCCGCTGAGGTGGCCTTGGCCCGACTCCTCACGCAGCAGCAACAGGAGCAGGGTGATCTCACGCAAACAACGGCTCAGATCACCGCGCTGAAGAAGCAGCAGGCGGAGGCGGATGAGAAGCTGAAACAGTTGGCGCAAGAGCAAGGAACCGCTCAGAAGAATCTCGCTGAAGTCGAAGTGCAGACACAAGCCGCCGCTCAGCTGCTGGAAACAAAGAACGCTGAAATCGAGAAGACGCTCGCGACCAAACAAAGCGAGGTGAAAGCCGCTGAGACACGGCTCAAGGAAGTCGAGGCGAAACATGCGGAGCTGATCGCCAAGACCGCCGCGCTTGCTGAAACCGAAGCGAAGATCGCGACGGCGCAACAGACGCTCAAGGCTACGGAATCCCGGCACGCGGAGATCAATGCGACGTTGGTCGGTTTGTTGGCCGAGCGTTCTGAGCATCAGACCAGCGTGCAAAAACTGGCTGAGCAGTCGAAGCAGCATCAGGATGAAATCAAGATCCTGACGGAAAAGACCCAGGAGCATCAGGAGACGCACAAGAAGCTGCTACTGGAACACGACAAAGAGAAGAAGCGCTTCGAGGAACTGCGGGCGCTCACTTCAGAAGCGGAGAACACGCTGACCGCGCGCCGCAGTGAGCTGGAGCGCGCCGTTGCGGATAAGGAGTCCGAACTCAACAGTCTTAATACCCGCTTCAGCATCGCCCAGCAGAAGGAAGCTGAGGTGATGAAGAAGCTGGCGAACCTCTCTTCAACGGACTCGCAGCTTCAGGACGCGACGAAGTCCCTGAGCGCGGTGGAGCAGCAGAAGAAGGATATTGAGGCCATATTTCTGACGCTCGGCCAGCAGCGTGAAACGAAAGAGCATGAGATCAGTTCACTCGCTGAGCGTGGGGCCGCGCAGCACACGCTGGTGCAGACGCTTAGCAAGCAGCGCGCGGATGTCGAAGAGGGCGTCAAGCAGTTACAGGACAGCGAGAAGGACGCGAAGAAGCGCATCGCGGAACTGGAAACGCGCACGCTAGAAGTCCAGAAGAGCCTGACGGCTCGCCAGTCTGAGCTTGATCAAAACATCGCGGATCGTGAGCAGAAAGTGCAAGCAGCGGAAGCGAAGTTGAAGGACTTGCAGGCCCAGCGCGCCGCGGCTGAGAAGCGTCTTCAGGAACTTGGCGGACTGGAATCGAAGTTGGCCGAAGCGACCAAGAAATTGGAGGCTGTGGAGAAGCAGCGCGCGGATGCTGCGGCGCTGGTTGCGAAGCACACGCAGGAAGTGTCAGCGCGTCAGACGGAGCTGCAAACGCTCACGCAGCAGGCCAAAGATAAGGACGGCCACCTTATTGGACTCGGCGTGAAGCAGACGGCGCTGGAAGCCCTATTAGTCAAGCTCGGAGCGGATCATCTAACTCATCAAAATCTGGTGAATGAGCGGATGGCCGAGGCCAAAACAACCGAAGAAAAACTAGCGTCGCGTCGCGGTGAACTGACCGAGACAGAACATCGGCTCGCGAAGGCGCAAGAGAGTCGCGCCGCCATCGAGAAGCAACTTGCGGAGTTGGCCAACACGGAACGGAAGCTGGCCACCGCCCAAGAAAGCCTGGATTCCGTGCTCAAGCAAGCCGCTGAGGCGCGGGTTTCTCTGGAAACGCTGACGAAAGAACGCACAGAGCAGAGCACCGTTTTGAGCACCTTGCGGCAAGAGATTGAGAAGGGGCGTCAGCAAGCGGATGAGCTGAAGAATTTGCAAGTGGAAGCCCGAACCCTGTTCCAGAAAGCGCAGGATGACGCGGCTGCTGAGCAGCAGAAAACGGCGGGCATCAAGGCGACCATGCAGGGCGCTCTTACGGCGCTGGCGGGCAAGCAGAATGAGGCGGCGGCGTTGGATCGACACTTGGAAAATCTCAAAGCGCAAGTGGTGCATGCGCAGCTTCGTGAAGAGGAATTGAAGAGCACGCTGGCACGTATCAAGGAGGCGCAACAGACGCTGAACACGACCGAAAAACTGCGCGAGACCGAGGACAAGGCCTTGCAAGATCTCGCGAAGCAGAAGGAGACGCTTCGGAAGAATCTCTCCGTCATGGCCGAGCAGGAGAAGGCGGATCGGCTCCGTGCAGATGAGTTGGCCAAGCGGGCGCAAGCGGAAGAAGCGCGGCTTCTGGAAGCGCAGAAGAAGCTGGAAAAGGCAGGGACAGATAATGCGACATTGGAAGCGAAGCGCGCAGAATTGGAGCGGGCTTTGCAAGCCACGAAGGATGAGGAGAAAGCCCTGCGCGCGGGAATGCCGGGATTGAGCGCTGAGATGGCGGCGGCCCAAACGGCTCTTCACGCCTTACTCAGTCAACGCACGGCTGAGGAATCACGCGCTCAGAAGCTCCAGGCGGATGCGGCCAACGCCCTAAAGCAACTGGAGGAAGCGAAGGCCCAGTCGGCCACGCTCGAAGCGAGCAATGCGAAGTTGGCGAGGCAGATTCAGGACTTGCAGCAACAGATCGCCCATAAGGAATCCACGCTCAAGACGGCGCAGTCCGAGAGCGCCTCTGCCCAGCAGGGAGTGGTCGCTTTGCAGGAGCGTGAAGCGGCGGCGGCGAAGCGTGTGGATGAGCTCAGCACAAGGCTTCAAACGCTGCAAAAGGAGGATGAAGCGGTGGGCGCGGCCGTATCTAAAAAGAAGGACCAACTCCAGCTCGGGGAAGCTTCGCTTGAGGCCCTGCAAAAGAAGCTGGCGGAGACGGAGACGCGCTATGCGGAGTTCCTCACGGTGGGCGGACAGGCGCAGACTCTCAGCGAGGCTTTGGCGAAGCTGGAAGTGCGGCATCGCGATACGGCCAAGGCGGTCAGCGAGGTGGCTGAGCAGGAGCTAACGCATCAGGTCAAACTCACGGGCCTACACGAAAGTATCAAGAAAGAATCCGAACGGCTGGATCAGGTCCGCATCACACTCGAACGGGAAGAGAATGAGCGGCGGAAAGCGTTGGAGAAAGCCCAGCGTGACTTTGATGCGGCGCGCGAGAAGCTCACGGCAGATTTCGCCAGAGATGAGGCCGAGCTGTCTGGCCGCGTTAAGGGCCGAGTTCAAGAGCTGGAAGAGAAGCATGAACTCTTGAGGAAATCACTCACCGGAAAGACGGATCAGGATACGGTGATCGTCTTCGCCAACGACCTGATCAAGCGCATCGACCTCATCGACATCCTCGTCCAGAAATACTCCGGGGCGAATGCCGCTGGCGGCGTGGATCAGCAGTTGCGCACGCTGAGATCGTCATTTGAAGACATTCTCGCGCAGCATGGAATCCATGAATTCACAGTCGCTGCGGGCACGGAAGTGGATGTGGATTTGCGGCTTCGGATGGCCATTGTGGAAAACGAACCCGGCAAAGCCAAGCCCAAAGTCGTGGCCAGTTTCCGGCCAGGTTTCATCTATCGCGCCGAGGATGGTCGCGAAGTGATTTTGAGGAAGGTTGAAGTAAAAACTTCCAGCAAGTAGCGTTTATGCTAGAGTGAATCTTTCACAACACTGAATCATGGCGGAATACGTAGGAATAGATTTGGGAACGACATTGTCGGGGCTGGCTTACTTGAAACCGGATGGCAATGCGGAAATCGTGCCAAACGCAGACGGTGAACGACTTACACCTTCAGTGGTTTACTTTGATGCCCACGAAGATGTGAAGCTGGTCGGTAGTGCTGCGCGTGATGGCGGAGACCCGGACCGCACCGTTTATCAGATCAAACGTCACATGGATGACCCCGAGTATTTCGTGGAAATGGATGGGAAAAAGTGGACTCCCGCAGAAATTTCTGCGCTCATTCTGTCGAAATTGAAGCGCGAATGTTCCCGTATTATTGGCGAAATCAATGATGTCGTCATCACCGTGCCAGCAAACTTCAACGAGCTGGCCCGTAAAAACACCGTCGCAGCCGCAGACATGGCTGGCTTGAAGGTTCGCCGCTTGGTGAATGAGCCCACAGCGGCTGCGGTTTACTACGCGCACACTCAGGCGGTTAAAGGCCGCATCCTCGTGTTTGACCTGGGCGGTGGAACGCTCGATGTGACCATCCTGGAAGTGGACAATGACTCTTTCAAAATCCTCACCTCGGAAGGCGCGCGCCACCTCGGCGGAGCCAATTTTGATGAGCAGCTTCTGGACATCTACTCCGCGCAATACAAGGCCCAGATCAACGCTGAACTCTGCACGGATGAGCGCCAGCGCCGTCGTGTGCTTCATGCGGCGGAAGACGCGAAGAAGATGCTATCGAAGCTTCAGCGCGTGAATGACACCATCGGGAATGACAGCAATGGCATCGCCCGTATTGACCTAACTCGCGAGCAGTTTGAAAAGACCGTTTCCAAGCTTCTCACCCGTGCCATCATGCTCGTGGAGCAGGCCTTGGCAGGCATCAAACTTACCACCAAGGACATCGAACACGTCGTCCTCGTAGGCGGCAGCACGCGCATTCCCAAGGTCAAATCCGCCCTTGAAAAGCACTTTGGCAAGCCGCCGAAATCTTGTGGGAACGTGGACGAAGCCGTCGCGCTGGGTGCAGCCTTGTTCGCAAAGCGCTCCGGTCGCGTGCGTGAAGTTTGTAACGCCAGCTATGGCACCTTGGCTATGCTCATGGACGCCGGTTCAGGAGAAGAAGGCGTGCAGAACTCCGTCGTCATCCCGAAGAACACGCCCATTCCCTGCTCGAAGACCCAAGTTTACGTCACATCAGAGCCCAACGAGAAAGTCATTGAAGTGGACATCACCCAAGGTGAAGACACCGATCCCCGTTACGTGGACATCATCGGGCGCATCATTCTCGAAGTGCCACCCAACCGTCCCGCCGGTTGCGAGATCGCCGTCACTTACAGCTACGATGAAAACCAACGCGTGCGCGCCTTGGTGGTGGATAAGCAAAGCGGACGCTCTCAGGAAGTCGCCGTTTCCTACAAAGGGAAAGGCATCCTCAGCGAAGAAGAGCTGAAGAAGCGCGGCACCGCCTTGCGCCAGTTGCGGATCGAATAGTTCAAGGCAGCCTTAAAGAATCACCTTCGCCATGTTCAAAAAGTTCATCCAATCTTTCTCGAAAACGCGTCCTGAGGCAGAACCGACTGCGCCCGCCGCACCTGCACCCGCGAAGGCCGTAGCCAAAGCGGAGGTTAAGGGCAAGGAAGTCGCCCCTAAAGTCGTGACCAAAGCCGAGCCTTCAGCCCCGGCCAAGCCCCCTGAAGAACTCTGCGGCATCCTCCCGAGCATGAGTAAGGACGACATCAAAGCTCGCCTCGCCTTCCTCTATCGCCGCTACAACAGCGCCACTTCCAGTCTGGATGCCAAGCTCCGTAAAGAAGCTGAGATCATGCTGGATGCCGTCGTCACCGTGCGTGAGAAGACCTTCGGCCCGATTTGAAGAATTGGTTGTGCTTGGAGGCGTGGGACTGACCATGGATGACTTGGGCCGCTTCTTCTGCTCTGCGGCAGGCGGCGAGAGTCTCGGCTACGGCATTCAGTAGCTCCCCGACTATGGGGGATTGACCTTGCTCGGTGAAACCGAATTCGGATTCGTCGAGGTGTTTCCCGCCATCCAAACGCTCGACACCCAAGGCGGCCTGAGTCGCATTCACAGCACCAAAGGCACGCTCATCTCTCTCACCCCAATGGTTGGTGGCGCGACACCGCGCATAATTTCATGTTCGTCTATGGGGCAGCAGAGGGTGCCTCACAGGAGTCCTGCTGATGTAGGCAAAGCGGCATGAGCGATGAGCCTGCAGACCCTCTTCACCCGGAAGAATGAGCTTGAGACCGTAAAGCTCCGCGCTCCATAGCCGCAGGAACCACGCGACTCCTTGGCTTCATCGCGGACATGAGAAGAATTCATCTTCGGGTGTGGCTTCGGTCTTGCTCAGAGGTTGCATGAGACGGACTCGCGGCGTAGTCTCCGCGCCTTGTCCTGTCGTGCATTCCTCTTCGTATCCCTATCATGCCTGACCTCGAAAACCCCTTCCAAGAAACGCTGATCCAGCGTCATCGTGCTGAGTCCTGCACCGTCGTCATCTTCGGCGCGACCGGAGATCTGACCCATCGGAAACTAATCCCGGCGCTCTACAACTTAGCAGTGGATGGTGATCTGCCACCGCAGTTTAAAGTCGTTGGCTTTGCCCGTCGTGATAAGCCGGATGATGTTTTCCGCGCCGAGCTTGAAGAATCGAACAAGAAGAACTCACGTCAGGGGCATGATGCGGCGCTTTGGTCCAGCTTCGGTCAGAGCATTCATTATCATCAAAGCGAGTTTCAAGACGTGGAAGGTTACAAGTCGCTGAAGACTCTTCTGGACTCCTTCGACAAGGAACGCGGTGCGCCTGCGAACCGTCTTTTCTACCTCGCTTCTGCGCCGGAGTTCTTTGATCAAATCATGCTCAAGCTGCGTGAAAGCGGCCTGAATGAAGGAGCGGGCGACAAGTTCTCTCGCGTGGTTTGTGAGAAGCCTTTTGGTAAGGACTTGAAGACTGCCCAGCATTTGAATGAAGTGGTCAGCCAGACGTTTCACGAAAAGGACACGTATCGAATCGACCATTATCTGGGCAAGGAAACGGCGCAGAACATCATGGTGCTGCGCTTTGCTAACCTCATGTTCGAGCCGCTGTGGAACAGCCGTTACATAGATCACGTCGAGATCACCTGCTCGGAGAACCTAGGCATGGAAGGTGGTCGTGGTGGTTACTATGACACCGCTGGAGCGCTGCGGGATATGGTGCAGAATCACCTCTTTCAACTCCTCAGCCTCGTGGCGATGGAGCCTCCCACGGGCCTCAGCGCTGATGCGGTGCGTGATGAGAAAGTGAAGGTCATCCGCTCACTTCGTCGCTGGCGTGGCGCGAAGGAAGTCGCGGAGAACGTGATCCGCGCCCAATACACCGCTGGTAGCGTTGATGGCGTTGACCGCGTGGGCTATCGTCAGGAAGATCGCGTCAATCCGCAGTCTAACACCGAAAGCTATGTGGCGCTTCGTTTGTATGTGGACACCTGGCGCTGGCAGGGCGTGCCTTTCTACATCCGCATGGGTAAGCAACTGCCGAAGAAGGCGACCGAGATTTCCATTCACTTCAAGAACCCGCCGCAGATTCCCTTTGCGACGGAGACTATGAACGGCACGAGCAATTCACTCGTGATCCGCATTCAACCGGATGAAGGCATCTCAATGGGGATGCTCTCAAAGACGCCCGGTCAGTCGCTGCTTTTGCAATCCGTGAAGATGGACTTCCGTTACAGCTCCAGCTTTGGCAAGGCCAGCCCGGAAGCCTACGAACGTCTGCTGCTGGATGCGATGTCCGGGGACGCCACCTTGTTTGCCCGTCGTGATGAAGTGGAAAACGCCTGGACCTTCATTGATGAAATCGAGCACGCCTGGCACAACGAGGGCGAACAGCCGCCGATGTGTGAATATCCAGCAGGATCATGGGGCCCGAAGGAGGCGGATGAACTGCTTCATGCGGATGGCCGCGCCTGGCGTCGCCTCTAATCTGGATCACCCAAATGAGTAATTTGTCAGACAGTTCTCTCGCGATTCTCGGCCAGGAGGTTCCTCTCGGTCGGGTGGATAAAGCCCTGAAGGAGCTCTGGGGTGCGGACGCTGCGCGGACGCGCGCCTCGCTCATGAACATCGCTGTTTACAGTGAAGACCCAGACTCGCTGGAAAGGAACACGCAGCTCTTGGGGGAGATCACGCGGGAGCATTCCTGTCGCGGTCTCCTGATCCTCGCGCTTCCTGATCAAACTCCGCCGCAAGCCCGAGCCTGGATCACCGCGCACTGCCAGCTCTACGGCGGCCACAAGTCTGTATGCAGTGAGCAGATTTCCTTCGTGCTCGCTGGCGGTAAGGCGGATCAGGTGCGGAATATCGTGTTCGCTCATCTGGACTCGGATTTGCCACTGGTTTTCTGCTGGCAGGGCGATCTCACGGAGAACTTCGATGAGCGTCTTTACAGCGTGATTGACATGCTGTTCGTGGACAGCTCGACCTGGTGCAAACCTGAGACAGACTTTGACCGACTTCAGTTCGCGATCTCACAAAACACGGCTCGCTTCCGCGTCTATGATCTGAGCTGGTTGCGCTCCCATTCTCTGCGGACAGCGCTGGCCACTTGCTTCCAAAGCAAACTGGCTCTGGAGCAACTTCCGCTTCTCCGTCGGATGGAGATCACTCATGCGAGCGGGCATCGCGTCGCCGCGCTCCTGATGGTGGCTTGGGTCGCGGTGCGTCTGAAATGCACGTTGGATATTTGCCAGAAAGGACTCTGTTTGATCACCGCAGAAGGGCAGCGCATCGAAGTGCTGGTCACCGACAACGGCGCGGGCGATCCTCTGCAGGGCATCTTTATGCACTCAGACGCCGCGAACATCAGCGTGACCCGCGTCAGTGGCTCCCAATATGCGAAAGCCCGCGTGGAGATCGGCGATCACTTGAGCGAAGAAATGCTCCCCGCTGATCTCGGTTCAGATGGTGAGTTGATCGGTTCTCAATTAGCCCGTCTCGGTGGCCAAAGTCTCTACTTCCAGATGGTGCCGATGCTGCGTGGAATGCTTTAATAATCATCAAAAAGCATCAAAATACCTTGATTAAATCATCATTTAGGTTAAGTTCAAGGATGAGAATCACTGTAGATATAGAGGAAAGCATCTTAAATGACTTGTCTGAACTCCTCGGAGAATCCAAAAAAAGTCCCGCCGTCGCGAGGGCTGTGACAGAGTTTGTGAAGCGTCAGAAGGCCAAGGAATTCGGCCTGAAAATCATGGAAGGGCGCTTCAACTACGGTGCCACCGCTGAAGAAATCTCCCAAGCAGACGCCTAATCATGGTCTTGGTGGATTCTTCAGTCTGGATCGAAGCCTTTCAGTCGCGAGGCGATGTCATGTGTAAGCGGGCCCTCCAAGGACTTCTGGAAGAATACGAGGCTGCGTGGTGCAGTCCGGTGAAACTTGAAGTCCTGGGAGGAGCTAGGATCGCTGAACGCAAAACCTTGATGGGTTACTTTGAGATCCTGCCCTATTTTGAAGCGACTGAAAAAGACTGGGACGCCGCCGTAGCTAATTCATGGCGACTTAGGGAGAAAGGTCAGGTGGTGAAGTGGAATGATCTCCTGATCGCCACCATCGCCATGAGAAGGGATATGAGGGTTTTTGCCCGCGATA
>JANYJH010000385.1 GCA_025361865.1 Phragmitibacter sp. | reverse complement strand
TACGCCGCGCGCAGGAAGTAGGCATTGGAGACGCCGGGGATCTCGACCGGATACTGAAAGGCGAGGAAGACGCCGGCTTGAGCGCGCGCTTCAGGCGCGAGCGCGAGGAGGTCCTGCCCTTGGTACGTGACGGAGCCACCGGTGACGGTGTAGGCGGGATGGCCGGCGAGGACCTGGGCGAGAGTGCTCTTTCCACTGCCATTCGGGCCCATAATGGCGTGGACTTCGCCGGGTTTCACTTCGAGAGAGAAGCCTTTAAGGATTTCGCGGTCAGGGATTCCGGCGTGTAGGTCTTGGATAAGGAGGCTCATGGTTGGATGCAGTAATCAGAAGTAGATAGGAGTCGTTAGTGACTGGATTTGGTATTGGCCTTCGCGCATTCGGGACAGAGGCCGTGGATGGAGACATCCAAGGCGGTGACTTTCGTTCCGCGTGGAAGTTTCCAAAGCTGTGCCGCCGTGACGTCTTCACGGGGCATGGCATCGACGACCTGCCCGCAGCCTTCGCAATGAAAATGAACATGGTCATCGAGATTCGCGCAGTAGCGGGAAGAGGCGCGCTCCACATTCACCTGACGGACGACGCCGTGTTCGGTGAGGGCTTCGAGGCAGTTATAAACCGTGGCCAGAGAGATGCCCGGCATCCGTTCCTTGGCCCGATGAAAAACGTCCGTGGCCGTGGGGTGATCATGAGAAACCCGCAGCACTTCATACACTTCACGGCGCTGCGGCGTCATGCGCAGATCGGCAGGCATCGCGTGTTCTTCGTGGGGTGGTGGGCTTATTTTCATAAGAAAACCCAACTGCTAATGAAGCGCGGCTGGAGAATGAGATAGGGCTGATTTGGAATGAGATCAAGAATCATTCTAAGCAAAGATAGAACGTCTCTCGGTTCCCCTTTGGATGATAATGATGAAGCATAGCTTTATTATCGTTTTGGTTTATCGTTAGAGGCTTAATTTAGGAAACACATGAAACTCGGACTCATCGGCTGCGGAAAAATGGGAAGTGCGCTCCTCGAAGGCGTGATCAAAGCGAATCTTGTTCAGCCCTCGGACGTTTTTATCTGCGATGCCTATCCCGCTGCGGCGGTGGCTTTGAAAAGTAACCATCCCGCACTTCATGTCTGCCTCCAGCCTGCGGAAGTGGGCGTGAAAGCCGAGGTGGTGATCCTGGCTGTCAAGCCCAAGGACATGCAGCCGCTTTTGGAAAGCTTCGCTGGAAACAGTGCCAGTCTTTTCATTTCCATCGCCGCAGGAATCACGCTGACCCAGATGGAAAGCTGGTTGGGAGCCCAGATGCGCATCATCCGCGTCATGCCGAATACTCCTGCTCAAATCGGGCGCGGCTACTCTGCGTTCGCACGTTCATCAGGTGCGAGCGATGCCGATGCTGAGACAGCGCGAGTGATTTTTAGCGCAGTCGGACTCGCGGATGAAGTCGCTGAAAATCTCCTTGATGCCATTACCGGGCTCAGCGGGAGTGGCCCGGCCTATATCTTTACCATTATCGAGGCGCTGGCTGACGGAGGTGTCCTCATGGGACTTCCTCGTGCGGCTGCTCTGAGGGCCGCTGCGCAAACCGTGGCCGGAGCCGCACAAATGGTCATCGAGACAAGCCAGCATCCGGGGGCCCTTCGTGATGCTGTCACGAGCCCTGGTGGCACAACCATTGCCGGACTTGAGCAACTCGAAGCTCATGGACTGCGTAACGCGCTGATTCAAGCCGTGCGCAAGGCGACTGAACGCAGCAAGAGCCTGGCGTCCGGTGCTTAAAGGCTAGTTACGAGCTTTATCAATCCGATGAAGTTGGGAACTAAAGCCAAGACTTCGTTTTGAGAGCACAAAAAAGAGGGAGCGGTTACCCGCTCCCTCTTAGATATTGATTAGCTAATCAGTTCGTATTAGAAGGGGAACTTAACACCAAGGCGAACGATGGTGAAGTCAGCGCCTTCGGAAGCGAAGTGATAAGCGCCATCAGCGAAGATGCCGATGTTGTGCAAGCTGGAGAAGCGAGCGTCGATGCCAGCACCTACATGGTAGTCACCACGGGTGGTGGAGTTCGTGCTAACGCCACCGCCTGCAAGGAGGTAAGGAGCTACGCAGATGCTCTTGATAGGAGCGCGGAGAACGAGGCTGCCGTCGAACTGATGATGTTCGCTGTTGGTGGCATATACGCCATAGCTGCCCTGAACGCCGAGGTTTTCAGTGAAGAAGTATTCACCAAGAACACCGCCGCCGAGTTTAGCATCACCGCCAGAAGGAATGAAGCCGCCAGCGAAAGCGCCGAAAGCACCGCCAGGAGCGAATGCTGTGCAACCTTCAGGAGCGATAGGAGCGACCATCTTGGAGCCTTTGCTGGAGATGGTGACAGGACCTGCAATCACGCTAGAAGCGAGAGCGAGGGACATGAGGAGAGAAGCGATTTTTTTCATAGGTGTGTTTGAGTAGGTATTGTCTGAGATTTGGAAAGTAGCCAATTCGGCTAATCCCGCAAGTCAAAAGTATCATATTTCAGAATAGAACCATCAGATAAACTGCGGTAATTCTGAATCCTACTACAAAACCTTAATCACTTATCTGCTAATTGCTTACTCATTGAGCAGCACTCGGACTTCTCCATCAACGACTTGAAAATCTTTGATACCTTCGGAAAAGCCCTTCAGCACGGGGTCGCTATTGTTGTCAGCAAGGAGGTCTTTCCCCTTAATGCCACCCAACCAGGCGTTCGGAGCGGAGATACCACCCACGTTAACATCGGAGACACAGAGCATCAGATGACGGTTCGTGTCCAATTTCGTTCCGAGAGTGATCTTGAAGCGAACGGTTTGACCACCGAGGAAGGGAATCTCTTTATCCACGGGCATGAGAGCTGTGGCGGAGATGCTGCCGTTCTTGATGCTTACTTTGATCTGCTCACCAAGGCCCTGCTCTTCGAGGTAGCCGTTGATTTCACGCTCGCTGAGCACCAGCGTTTTGGCAGGATCAGTGGCGGGAGCACCTTTGAGAGCGTCCACCTTTTGATTAAGCACCTGCGTTTCGTTCTGCGTCAGTTGAACCGCGCGGAAAGGAGAGGCGTGGAAATTGTATTCATACCAAAAGGCTGCTGAAGCCGCAGTGACAGTTCCGATGGCGACAAAGACGCCGAGCGTGACCAGCAGCTTCTTCTTCCATGAAGAGCGGGGTCGGATCGTGGATGCGCTGACAGGAAGAACAGGGGGAAGGTTTGACTCATTCATAAGATCAAGGCTGGGTTAACGCACCCTCTCTGACACGAGCGAACCCATTCCGTTAAAAAATAACAAAAATCCTTATTTAAAAACGGTGTCCACCCCCATAGCGCTGTCTCTCGCGAAGCTCGGTATCCAATGCGGGCGCCGTTTAGCCACCACGCGGTAGATTAGTGAGAGTCCATGCAGCGTGAGGATGCGGTCAATCATCCGATACCCCCGCTGGCGACGCATGAGGAGCTTGAAACCCCACGCCATATACCTCGGGTTGAGGAGGAACGGTTGGAAGTCGATCTTCACGCGGTAGCGATGGCGCGGCCCGCCCTTCGGGTATTTGAGCTTATACGCCTTCTTCTCGTCGCGAATGCGCTGCTCGATTTCCGCATCGAAGGGCGAGAAATAATACTCCCGCGCCAGCGCCAGAATACGAAACGTGTCCTGCATGAACTCAATGTCTTCCACGGGCATTCCGCACTCAGCGGCCAGTCGCTTCATGTGCTCCAGCTTCTCCATGGAAACCTTGGCAGACCGCACACAACTCTCGGGATCGGTGACGAAGTAGCGCAACACTTTCCGAACGCTGTGACTGATGAAGATATTGTTCCAATAGACCTGGAGAATCGTGGGAATGCGCACGCGCCGGAAGAAGAGCTTTTGTCTTGCGAATTCCTCAACGTAGAGCAGCTCCCGGATGACATCATCGGACAAGCGCAGCAGCTCCAGCAAGGCGCGCCAGTTCGGCAAAGCCCGCTCATGGGCAAAGTCCCGCACGGCTTCCTCAACGAGCTGTCGGTCGCGGAACAGACGCAGTGTGACGAAGGTATTCAGCTCCGTCCAGATCGCTTCTGGATCAAGCATGGCCAGTCGTCGGAATGGCACCCAACCGCCCGTCTGGCACCAAACCATGATGCCCACGAGGTTCTCCGCCTGCTGGAGTTCGCGGGCATAGCGCTCGTATTCCCAACCGACAAAGCTCGGATATTCCCCGCAGCCTTCGTATTCACGGCGGGTCTGAAGCTCCACGATCTTCGCCACCTTCGTGCGGAAGAAGTTCCGGTTCAGCGGCAGGTAGCGGAAGAAATCACTCTCTCCATACTTCATGGAAACAATGAGCGCCGGGCTCTCTTCCACCCCTTTAAGCACTCTGGAAAACGTTCCCCGATGCCACATCAAGTCGCCGATCCGGTAGGCGCCTACCGTCCAAGTGCGGAAGATCAACTTACGTCCGTGCCGCTCAAACACGGGTAGCAGCGCTTTAAGGAACCGATTCACCTCCAGCGGTTCCTTCAGATACAGCTCGCTTTTGAACTCCGTCCGCACATCCGCCGCATCCGATTCTCCGATGCGGGCGATGACCCCGCTCACCTTCGGGAAGTCTGAGAAAAACTGTTCCAGAACTTCCTCCAGAAACGACTCCACCGTCCGGCGCACGCTCTTCAGTTTCTCCCGCACGGCAGGCGTCGCGCTGAAGACATCCATCGTGAGAAATAATTGCAAACCATGCCTCCGCACGATCTCAAAACATCGCCGAAACTCCGTGCGCCAGATGGCGATCTTCGCTCGCGCCTCCAGCTCATACCAAGAGTGATCCGCGACGTGCGTCAGGTCATCCAGCGAGACCGCATTGAAACCCATCGCAACCGCCTTGGCACAGAAGACCTCCAGGTCCTCCCGAATCCGCCGCCATTGCACCTCGCGCTCCGGCCCCTCCAGCTTCAAGTGCTCAAACGGAATCTTTGACCAGTTGATCGTCCGCCGCTCATAACCGCGAAAGAACGGGCCGATGGCATCAATCAAATAGAGTTGGGGCGCAGCGGCAGGCATCGGCAGAGACTATCACGGCAACCACTGCCGCCAAAGCATAAAGCAGTTCCCCACATATCTCTCCAGCGCATCCCACATCGGCGTCACTTTAGCCATCTGAATCAGGGGTCGGTAGAAGATCGTCACCCCTTGCGGGACCAACCGACCTCTGGCCGCGAACCAGCCTATCACGGGGCCTAAGCTCAATCCATACACGATCACCACCGCCACGCACCAGGCCGCGATCGTGATCAGAGGATGGCTGGGAAACTCATTCATGGGCGCAGGAAACCAAGCCCTAAACGCCGTCCGTGACGCACTCTATTCAGCAATGACTAAAATGTCACATGAGGGCAACTATAAGAGAAAGTGGTTCGCTTGAAGGTGAGAAGCTGGCTTGCCGTTCCTTCCCATCTGTTCTAGTGACTCGCCATCCCGAATCCGCCTTGAGCACCGCCATCAAAGACATCTACGCAGACCTTGCCACCCGCCCTCTGGAGCGGAGTTGCACCATGCTCACGGAGTGCTGCCAATTCAAGCTCACGGGCAAGACGCCGATGTTGACCAAAGGCGAAGCGGAATACGCGGCCATCGGTGTGCGCGCCAGTGGACGGAAGAAGCTGCCAGAACGCACGGACGGCGCGTGTCCTTTGCTTGGAAGAAACGGACGCTGCATGATCTATGCGCATCGTCCCTTTGGCTGCCGCACCCATTTTTGCGCCGCTGCAGGCGGGCAGTATCCGCGCAAGCATGTCGCCGATCTCATTCAGCGCCTGGAGGCCATCGATGAACAACTCGGCGGCGATGGGCCAAGGCCGATTCAAAGCGCGGTGGCGGATGCTTTGGCGAAGCTTTGAAAGGTGGTTGCGAGCTAATTCGCCGAGTAAGTAGAACCCGTCTTCCCGAGTGAATGATAGTCCTTGGAAGCACAGAGATCATTCACCTTCATGGCCAAGGCATTCTCCTGATTCTTAGCCAGATTTTCTGAACTGCCGCTCACATTCAGAACCTTCCCTGCGGTATCCTTCAAGACGAAAACATAGCCCGATGCACGCAACCCCCAGCGATCGCCATCATGAACCGTCGTGATGGGTTTCTGCATGTCATACGTGAAGGATTTCAAGGCGGGAAGCTCGACATCGAATTCTTCTCTGCCGATCACCTGTGATTCATCATCACGGCTGAGAACTCTGGCCAGGACTACGATGATGCCGTGAGCTTTCGGCATGTCGCGCTTCGTCTCGGTGTTCTTGATGTCGATTTTGTAAGTGATCTTCTGCACCTTTTCATAAGTTGAGCGGGTGTTCTTCTCCGACTTACCGCTGTAGATTTTCACGTCCAATCTCAGTGGTGCGGAAGTGGCAGGAGTGCCCGCAGCGTTGGCCGTGGGAGCGGCGGTTGGTTTCAGCCCGTTCTTCGTGAAGAAAGCGATGTCCGCCTCGCTGAAGTTAGTCGCTTTGACCGTGAAGTTTTGCTGATCAGCGGTGCGCTTGATTGTCACGAAATCACCGTTCACCGCGACCAGTTCCCCTTGAATTGTGCGTCCCGTGGTATCCGTGAAAATGCGGACTTCCGCCGATGCCTGCTCATTTGAAAACAAGCAGGCCGTGAAAACGAGGAGCAGTGAACGACGGAGATTCATGGCAATTCAGAGACTTGAGGTGTGAGAGGCGGGAGCATAACGCAGCATCAGGGGATTTCTTATTCAAAGAAGCATCAACCTGCTTTTTTCACCTCTTTCACCGAGTTCCACGCCGCATCCATCTCCGCCAGCGTGTGTTCATGGAGCGCTTTTACGCCTGCGGTGAGGCGTTGCTCCACTTTGCCAAAACGATCCTCGAACTTGCTGTTGGCTTCGGCAAGCGCCGTCTCGGCATCCACTCCCAGCTTCCTCGCCAGGTTTACGACACTGAAAAGGAGATCGCCTATCTCCTCGCGGATGGCATCATTGTTGCCCAGCGCTACGGCTTCCAAGACCTCCGCCGTTTCCTCGCGAATCTTATCCACCACCGGTGCCATGTCTGGCCAGTCGAAGCCGACTTTTGCCGCCTTCTTCTGGAGTTTCTGAGCGCGCATGAGCGACGGCAAACCCTTGCTGATCCCGTGCAGATACGGCTGCGGTTGATCGCCCTTTTCCGTGCGTTTGATCGCCTCCCATTGCGTCAGCACCGCGTCAGAGGTCGCCGCCGTGGCATCACCAAAGACATGAGGATGCCTGCGAATGAGTTTCGCCGTGATGCCCCGCGCGATGTCATCCAAAGTGAAGCCACCCGACTCCGCAGCGATCTCCGCATGAAAAACTGGCTGGAGCAGCAGGTCCCCCAGCTCCTCACAGAAATGCGCCCTATCCCCTGAACGCGCCGCCTCCGCCACTTCATATGCCTCCTCAATCAAATGCGGAATCAACGACTCATGCGTCTGCTCCGCATCCCAAGGACAACCACCCGGCGCACGCAAACGGTGCATGACTGCGCGGAGTTCAGCGATGGGATCAGGAGGGGCGTCAGTCATGGATGGGATCAATTCAGGGATGAAGTCATGTCGTTGACGGCTGGCCGTAACGGCGGAGGAAGTCCTCTGGGGTAGCAACTGGCAAAGGACTCCCAGCATAATCAGCGATGTTGCGCGTTACAATCAAGTCCGCCTGGCACTCCATGGCTGCTGCCGCTTGCATGGCGTCTTCAAAGTCGCCGAAGTTCAGGGCGCGAGCTTGATGGGCAGTCAGTTTCGTGATTGGAGCAATGTCTGCCCAGGCCAGAATTCTATCCACTTCAGCCATCGCTTCTGACAAGGTTCTACCTCGCTTTAAAATGTAATAAGCAGTCGCCAGACCATGCCAGGCGATGAACGTTTCCATTTGAAGTTCGTCACAACGACTGAGCACATCTTGACTCGCCTCGACGAGGCCGACTCGATCCTCTATGACATCGAGAAGAATATTCGTATCAAGGAAGACGCGCATGGAGGAGACTTACTTGACACCGTATTTCTCGCGGTAGTAGGCCATGCGTGCATCATCACGCGATTCACCCTCTGTGTAACGAGCCGAGCCCCGTGCGGAACGGGCCCAAGCCCCGGCGCTGCCACGTTTTTGAACGGTTGGTAAAGTCGTGCTCGCCCGAATAATCTCGATCATCACCGATGCCTCATTTTCTTCCAACACGCGCAAGCTGTCGCCAGCGTGCAAACCAAAGGGCCGCACGGCGTCGATGGAAACTTCCTTGGTAATCATAGCGCGGTTGTTGGCCGATAATATATCCTGACGATAGGGAATGCAATGAACAACAAACCATTATCATCGAGGATGCTCAGTTCTCCCAGCACCTCACTTATTTTGTTCTGGCAACGTCACTTGATGCTTCTTGAGCAAGGCCTGCACGTCGTCCTCGGACATGATCTTGGCTTCGCCATTGATCGTGGCCACGATGCGTGTTGGTTTAGCGGGAAGCCGTCTGGCCGCTCTTGAGGGAGAATCCTGATTTCGCTCAGCGGTTGATCGGGTGTCCAACAGCATCGGTGTCAGGAGAACGGGATAATCATCTGGTAGGTTGTCACTCAGGTCGGGCAGATAAATCCACGCGAGCGGTTCCTGATGCTCCCCAAACCGATTCAGGAGGCATTGGTTCAGAGTCTCTTTTGTGAAAAGGCTCTCTCTGACCAGTTCACTCAGCGCATGAGGGAGTTTACCATCGTTATCAGAGGCATAGACCTTTGCGCACATGATAATAGAAGCTGCAGAATGTTGAGTCGCCGCCAATCGGCCTCGTGTGCTGAAATGCCCAGGACCTCCAAAGGGACTAAGCCAGACCTCCCATACAACAACGATCAACGATGCAATGACGAGTCCGGTAACAGCACAGCCGCAGCCTTTTCTCCGGCTCTTGGGTGTCTCAGTGGATGAACTCGCAGTCATGGAGGGCATTGGCTATTGCTCCCAGCCTGCCAATTTTCCTCGCCCGACGCAATAACTTCTCGCCAAACACGTTCCTTACCTTCTAAAATCACGCTTCTCGTCAGTTTCACTTCAACGTTTCAACATTCACCCCTTCAACCAAGCATGGCTCAATCCTCCATTAACCGCCGCCGTTTCCTCACGGCTTCCGCCAACATCGCTGGGGGCGCTTTCTTTGCGCCCAATATTCTCCGCTCCCAGAGCGGTGAATCGCCGAACAACAAACTGCGCATCGCTTGCATCGGCATTGACGGGAAGGGCAGTTCTGACTCCGGCGCGGCTGCGGACGGCAACGACATCGTGGCCATCGTGGATGTGGACACGGATCGTCTCGCCAAAGCGCAGAAGCGTTTCCCCGGTGCTGAGGCATTCACGGACTTCCGCAAGATGTTTGAGAAGATGTCAGACAAGATCGACGCGGTGACCGTGTCCACGCCTGACCACACCCACTTTGTCGCGGGCATGATGGGCGTTCAGCATAAGAAGCACGTCATGGTGCAGAAGCCGATGTGCAACACCATCTGGGAAGTGCGCGAGCTGCACAAGGCCGCGAAAGCCGCCGGTGTGGTCACGCAGATGGGCAATCAGGGCCGCACGATGGAAGGCCAGCGTCTCGCGAAAGAATGGGTCGATCAGGGAGCCATCGGCACCTTGAAGGAAATTCGTCTCTGGACCAATCGCCCTATCTGGCCACAGGGTCCGCTTAAAAAAGTGGAAGTGCCGGCCCCGGCCAATCTCGACTGGAACGTGTGGCTCGGTGTGGAGCCGAGCGAGCCTTACTTTGAATTCGATCTCACCCCCGAGGACGCGAAGAAGGCGAAGAGGGGCAAAAGCGTGCAACCCTTTAACTGGCGTGGCTGGTGGCAGTTCGGCTCCGGCGCACTGGGCGACATGGGTTGTCACATCATGGACTCCTCCTTCAGCATCCTGCATCAGGCGATCCCGGTGAAGATCGAGGCGGAATCTTCCGAGATCACCGACACTTGCGCACCCGTGTGGTCGAATTTGAGATATCACTTCGCCGCGAGCGACCAGCATCCCGCGCTGGTGGTGAGCTGGAACGACGGCATTAAGGACGGCAAACCCAACAAGCCAGAGCGCGACGAGCGCGTCCCGCAAGGAGCCTTCGACAAGGCCAGCAGCGGCATGATGTTCATCGGAACCGAGGGCGTCATCTTTGAAGGTGATGCCTATTGTGCCAGCCCGGTGATCTATCCGCTCGAGCACTTCAACGAAGTCAAAAAATCCATGAAGGAAGGAACGATCAAAAAGACCGAGGCCCGCAGCCCGAAACCCGGCGAGCCACAGAAAGAATGGACGCACGTCGTCAAAAACGGCGGCACCACGAGTTCCAACTTCGACTACGCAGGTCCGCTCACGGAGTTCGTTTCCCTCGGCAATCTTGCGCTTCGCGCCAAGGAAACCATCGTGTGGGACAAGGAGAAAATGAAAGTCACCAACACCGACGCGCCCAACAAATTCATCAAGCGCCCAAGCTATCGGCCTGAGTTTTTTAAGATGTGAAGCCAGCCTAGAGCGATTTTGAAAATCGTTGAACCTCGCTCACGTGAGCGAAGCGACATCATTGAGAAGGAGCGCGATGTATGGCGAAGCCTACTCGCCACTATGCGTCTGGAGTGTGGCTACGCTTCAGGCGATTTTTGGCGAATGGTCTAGCGACACTCTCGCGCTCCACCTTTCTTAAAAGCTTTCATCGATCTTCGCAATTTTCGCACAGCGGAGTCTGCTTGGGTCACGTATATGTTTCCACATGACCATGACTGAACCCACCACCATCAGCGCCAACGAACTTGCCAAATGCATTCAGCAAGAAGGCGGACCCGTGCTGTTGGATGTGCGCACACCGGTGGAGTTTCAATCATCCAACATCGTGGGCAGCAAAATGGTGCCATTAGATCAATTGCGCGCCGATGCTTTCGCCACTGAAACCGGGAAAGACGCTCGCTGCGTCCTAATCTGCGCGAAGGGCGGTCGCGCGTCGAATGCAGCGAAACAACTCGCAGCCGCAGGCATGACCAATCTCCAAGTCCTCGAAGGCGGCATCACCGCTTGGGAGGCGGCAGGTCTTCCCGTGCAGAGAAGCGGAAAAAAAGTCATGGCTCTGGACCGGCAGGTGCGCATTGCCATCGGCGCGCTTGTCTTAATAGGATTCACCATCGGGCATTTGATCCATGCCAGCGGCTTCTGGCTATGCGCGTTCATGGGCGCAGGCCTGATCTTTTCAGGCGTCACGGATTTCTGCGGACTTGGGTTGATCCTTGCCAAGGCGCCGTGGAATCGGGGTGAGTCGTGCGGCTGTGCATCAAAAAAGTGAAGCGACCCCCCGGCTGTCGGCGGGATAAGTTTGACTTCGCGCCGCATTTTGTTTTCATCACCCAACACCATGAAAAAATACAACGTCGGCATTATCGGATACGGCTGGGTCGCGGGCGCGCATATTGAGGCGATCAACAAGACGCCACACGCGCAGGTGACGGCGGTCTATTCCTCGCGCAAACTTAACGAGGCGGAACTGAGCGCGAAGCACGGTGGAAAGATCAAATGCTATACGGATTACGATAAATTCCTCGCGAGCGACATTCACGTAGCGGACATCTGCTCGATGCCGACGCAACATGCGGCACAGGCCATTGCGGCGGCGAACGCGGGCAAGCACATTATCTTGGAGAAGCCGATGGCGATGAGCTTGCAGGACTGTCGCGACATTGTGAAAGCCGCAGAGAAAAACAAGGTGCGGGGCTGCGTATGCTTCGAGTGCCGCTTCAGCGGACAGTTCCTCGCGACCAAGGCGCTGGTGGATGAAGGGATGCTGGGCGATCTGCACTACGCGGAGGTGGATTATTATCACGGAATCGGACCCTGGTATGGACAGTTCCGCTGGAATACGGGCAAGGCTGACGGCGGCTCCGCGTTGCTCACGGCGGGCTGTCACGCGCTGGATGCGCTGTTGCTTTTCATGGGCAAGGACGTGGTCAGCGTGAGCAGCTTCTCGACGAAATCGAAGAGTAAAATATTCCGCCCCTATCAATATGACACCAGCAGCGTGACCATCTTGAACTTCAAAGGCGGCAAGGTGGGCAAATGCGCGTCTATCGTGGACTGCCTCCAGCCTTACTACTTCCACACGCATCTTTGCGGAAGTCAGGGCAGCCTGCTCGATGACAAATTTCACTCGATGAAGCTCAAGACAGACAAGGGCGGCTGGAGCAAGCTCAATATGAAAATGCTCGACTCCGGCGATGTGAGCGATCATCCTTATCAGACGCAGTTCGAGGCATTCTTCGAGGCGCTGGACAAAGGCAAAAACATGCCGCTGACCAGCCTGCGCGAATCACTGCGAACCTTTGAAGTCCTCTTCGCCGCAGATAAGAGCGCGGCAGAAAACGGGCGCATGGTGCAGATGAGTGAGCTTGCATAAAACAGCCGCAGCATCCGATGGACGCTGCGGCTGGGATTGAAAGATGATTGGAAGGCGGTCAGCCCTTGCCGCCCGCTTTCTTGAGCATTGCTTCGAGCGTCTTGGCAAAGGCTTCAGGTGAAGTGGAACCGACTTGCTTGCCAATGGACTTTCCTGCGGAATCGAGAAATTCAATGTGAGGGATACCATTAACCTTGAATTTATTCATGTCGGCTTTGTTGCCCTTTTCATCGGCATCAAGATAGGCCCAGACGAATTTGTCATGGAAGGGTTTCACTGCTGCGCTGGGATAAACATTCTTTTTCATCTGTTGGCAGGGGCCGCACCAGACTGCGGAAAAGATGGCGATAACAGGTTTGTTGGCCGCTTTGGCTTTGGTCAGCGCTCCAGCAAGCTTGTGCTCGAAGGCCGGACTGCCAGCCGGCGTGTTGCCCGCGAAGATGCTGGTGGTCGCGATGATGGAGAAGGCGAGGAAGGAGAAGAGTTTTTTCATGGATGATGTTTTAAAGATTATTGGACACCCCTGGATAGTGGGTATTTTCGAGCGTAACTTTTATAGAGCAAAAATAAGTGATTACTGTTGGCTTTCTCACGCTTCAAATGGTGGACGGCACCACTTTTTGCCAGCTTGTCAGGCGTTTTGGTGAATTCAGGTGTGCGTTTTGCGCCTTTGGTGCGGCTTTGGAGAGGGTTG
>JANYJH010000339.1 GCA_025361865.1 Phragmitibacter sp. | reverse complement strand
TTGATGTTCAGCGGCGCATCGAGGTTGAAATGGAACGTATAGCGCGGCTCGTCAAAGGAGTGCGTGGCGAACTTGTAGAACGCGGAATACTCCTCCTCCGTGACTTCGCTTTTGCCCTTTAACCACAGGGCTTGGATGTTATTGATGCGTTCACCGTTGAGATTGATCGGGAAGCCGACGAAGTTCGAATACTTCGCGAGGATGCCTTTGATGCGCTCCGGTTTGGCGAACTCTAGGCAGTCGTCCTTGAGATGAAGAACGAGCTTCGATCCGCGACGCTGACCCTCTGCGACCTCAATGGTGTAGCCCGTCGCGCCATCGCTCGTCCACACGAGGTGCTCGCCGTCATTCCGCCAGGAATGCGTATAAACCTTCACCTCGCTCGCGACCATGAACGCGGAATAGAAGCCGACGCCGAACTGGCCGATGACGTTGCTCGGGCCGTCCTTACCGCTTTGCTTCATGGCCTGAACGAAGGCCTTGGAACCGGAGTGAGCGATGGTGCCGAGGTTCTCAATCAATTCCTCGCGCGTCATGCCGATGCCGTAGTCCGCGATGGTCAGCGTCTTGGCCGTTTCATCCGTGCTGATATTGATCTCCAGCGGCAGTGAGTCATCGAAGACTTCCTTCTCCGTCAGTTGCAGCAGGCGCATCTTCTCCAGCGCATCTGAGGCATTGCTGACCAGTTCACGCACGAAGATTTCCTTATCCGTGTAAAGGGAGTGAATGACGATGTCGAGTAGCTGCTTGACCTCAGCCTGGAATTCATGGGTGGGAGTAGTGCTCATGGGTATAAAAAGAGGTTCGTGATTGGATCGGGGGGAATGATCATAGACGGGAAGGTTCAAGGTTCAAGAGTTCAGGTTCAAGAAATGCAGTTGCGCAGGCACTCCATTTGAACCTTTTCTTGACGCTTCCCTGCATGGCGGCAACTTCCATGCGTGTTCCGCCAACAACTCAAGTCCAAGCTCCACCGCGCCGCCATCACTGATGCCAACGTTGATTACGAGGGCAGCATCACCATTCCCACGGACCTCATGCGTGCCGTGGACTTGTGGGTCGGGGAGAAAGTTCTGGTCACTTCGATTACCAATGGAGCGCGCCTTGAAACCTACATCATCGAGGGGGCAGAAAGCAGTCAACAAATCGTCATCAATGGCGCGGCGGCCCATCTCATCGGCAAAGGACATCGCGTGACCATCATGGCCTGGGGCTTGGATGAGAAGCCCATCGTGCCGAAGCGCTTGCTGCTCAACGAGCGCAATGAGATCGTCAATGACACGGTGAAGTAGCACAGGGACGAGAAGCTAAGGGGAGCGCACGCGTCCCGCGTGCTGGAGTTGGCGTCCCGCCTACGACTCAGACGTCTTCCCATCATAAGCTAGTCAGGGAGCCATCCCCGGATCGTATGCGGGACGCATACTCAAGGCACGCGGGACGCGCGCGCTCCCCAACTATGAATAGCGCGGCAACACGTGCTACTACTTCAACTCCTTGAGCTGAATATGCCGATATTCCATCTGATTCCGGTCAGCCTCAAGGCCGATGGGGCCTGACTCTGGCAGCTTTAGCGCGTCTTCCAGCACTTCGCCGTTGCACTCGCAGTGGGCCACATTGTCCTTCACCGTCACGATGATCGTGTTCCAGTCCTGCGGCTTGTAGTTCTTCAGATCCTTATACGGCCCGGCCACGAGGTAGTCGCGGCATTGAAGCTGCGGCTTGCGCAGGAAGATGCCGCTGTCCGCATCCACGGCGGCGCGGAATTCGATCTTCAAAATAAAGTCTTTGGGGAAGACCTGCGTCGTGGCCAACTGGCGCAGATGCGGCCCTTTGCTATCATCACGCGGGTTCACGACCAAGGTGTCACCTTTCGCGGTGTAGCGTCCGTCGCTGGCGTTCGTCTTGCCATCGAAGGTTTCCAGGATGGCTTGTTCCTTATCACGATAACCCCAGCCCGTGAGGTCTTGGCCATTGTAGAGGCTGATGAAACCTTCTTCGGGCTTCCAATCCTCCGCCTGAACGGAGAGAGAAGAGTGGGCGATGAACAAGGTAACGACTGGGAGGAGGATCGAGTATTTCATGGTGGAAGATATAGCGGTGGAAGTGGGGCCAATCTGTCATTGAAAGTAGTCCGCCGAGCTTCGGGGGTTCAGTATC
>JANYJH010000324.1 GCA_025361865.1 Phragmitibacter sp. | reverse complement strand
ATTGCCACTACCGAAGACTCTTACAGTTGCGAAGCCCATGCCATAAGCCCTTGCGCCTATTACCTAATGTGACGACGACGTCACGCCAGGAGCTTTTTCACACCGTTGCGCCTTGTCTAGGTTTCCCAGCGAAAGACCATCGAGTTCGGCCCCGTTTTGAAACCATGACGCGCAAGCGCAAAGGAATCCTCCTCACCCTTTCCCTATTCACGGCCAGCCCGCTCATCGCTGGAGATGATTTCGCGTTCTTTGAGCAGCGTATCCGCCCTCTGCTGGTGGAGCGTTGCTATGACTGCCACAGCGCGGGCCATAAGATCAAAGGCGGGCTGCGGCTTGACACCCGTGACGGCTGGCTGAAAGGCGGCGAATCTGGCCCGGCCATCACCGCAGGCAAGCCCGACGAGAGCCTCCTTCTCAAAGCCGTGCGCTACCATGATCGTGATCTGAAAATGCCGCCGAAGAAAGCGCTGAGTGAGACCGAGGTCCGCGCCTTTGAGCAGTGGATTGAGCAAGGCGCACCTGATCCACGCATCGACGCTGCGGTGGTTGTTGCCGCCGAGAAGCCGAAGCACGACATCAACAAAGCCAAATCCTGGTGGAGCTTTCAGCCCATTCGCAAACCGCAAGTGCCCGCCGTGAAGGACGCCTCATGGCCGCGCAACGATATAGACCGCTTCATCCTCGCCAAGCTCGAAGCCGAGAGTCTGCATCCCTCACCAGATGCGCCGCCGGAGGTGCTGACCCGGCGTTTGAGCTATGATCTCATCGGCCTGCCCCCATCGGCTGAAGAACTAGATGCGCCTTCAACAATTCAAAATTCAAAATTCAAAATTCAAAATTTGCTAAACAGCCCACAGTTCGGTGAACGCTGGGGGCGGCATTGGTTGGACATCACGCGCTTTGCGGAATCCAGCGGCGGTGGTCGCACACTGCCCTTCAAAGACGCTTGGCGTTATCGCGACTACGTGATCGAAAGCCTGAACGCCAACCTGCCGATGGATCGCTTCCTCACGGAGCAGCTCGCGGGTGATCTGCTTCCTCATGCGAACGTGACTGAGCAACGAAACCATCTGACGGCTACGGGCTTTCTCGTGCTCGGCCCGACGAACTATGAGGAGCAGGATAAGCAACTGCTGCGCATGGACATCATTGATGAACAACTCGACACGATGGGTAAAGCCTTCCTCGGCATGACCATTGGCTGCGCCCGCTGTCACGATCATAAGTTCGATCCCATCTCCCAGCGTGATTACTACGCCCTCGCTGGTATCCTCCGAAGCTCGCGCGTTTTGAAGGACTACAAGGACAACGTCGCGCATTGGATTGATACGCCGCTGCCTCTCGATGGCGAAGCTGAGATCGCACTGCAAGCCAAGGAGGCGAAGCTCGCGACGTTGAAAGCGGAACTCGATACCAGCAAGGCTCAGCTTAAGAAAGCAGGCGTGAGTTCCGCTTTGAACAAGCTCACACCGGGAGCGCTCGACCCCGCGAGACTGGAGGGCCTTGTCATTGATGACAGTGAAGCGAAGGAAGTCGGCACCTGGAAGCATTCGCGCGTCTTCAAGACCTACATCGGCAAGGGTTACGTCACGGATAACAACATGGATAAGGGAGCGATGACGCTGACCTTCACGCCGAAGATTACCGAGGGTGGACGCTATGAAGTGCGCTTCGCTTACACCGCCGCGACTGACCGAGCGACGAATGTGCCCATCGTGATTTTTCATGCCGATGGCGAGGATTCAGTGAAGGTGGATGAGACCGCGCCACCGCCTGTGGAGGGCCGCTTTGTGAGCCTCGGCACGTTCCGCTTCGAGGCCAATGGTGAAGGCTATATTCTGCTCTCCAACTCGGACACCACCGGCTTTGTCACAGCGGATGCCCTACAATTTATCAAGGTCACCGAAGGCGCTGAGAAGAAGGTTCCTGAATCAAAGCCAGCGCGTAAGTCTGCCAAAGAACCCCTTCTCGTTACAGAGCGCATCAAGAAGCTGGAGGACGAAATCAAAGCCCTCACGACCAATGGCCCAGCGCGCCCCTTAGCGATGACGGCGAGTGAAGATGCGACCATCGCAGACTGCCCCATTCACATTCGCGGGCAGCTTCGCAACCTCGGCGAAGTCGTCCCGCGTGGCTTTCTCACCATCATTCCCACGCATTCAAATCCTCCCGCGAAGGATCAAAGCGGTCGCCTTGAACTGGCGGCATGGCTCGTGAACAATGACAATCCCCTCACCTCCCGCGTGATGGTGAATCGCATCTGGCTTTGGTTGTTCGGTGAAGGACTGGTGCGAACTCCAGACAACTTCGGAACGATGGGTGAAACGCCGACGCATCCCGAGCTGCTGGATTATCTGGCCAGTGAGCTGATCGAAAGCCGCTGGGACTTGAAGCA
>JANYJH010000289.1 GCA_025361865.1 Phragmitibacter sp. | reverse complement strand
GGCTTCACGGCTCCCATCGCGCTCATGGCGATGGCCTTTGGTGCTTATGCGCACGGTGTCTGGCCTGCCGTGGATGCGAACGTCGCCAGCTATTCGGTGGTGATTGTGCTCACACTGCTCCGACTCGCCGGCGTGAGCTTCATCGCGAAGTTTCATGTCAGCATCACGGTGATCAAAGTGCTCACCATCGTCGCCTTCGTCATCGGCGCTGTTTGGTTGGGCAAGTCCCACTGGGAAATGCTCAATCCCAAAGCGGGCGATACGGCGCGCGTCTTCAGCCTGGACTTCGCCACCTCACTTTTCTGGGTCATGTTCTCTTATTCAGGCTGGAATGCAGCGGCCTATGTGGCGGGTGATATGCGTCATCCACAACGCAATGTGCCGCTCGCGCTGGGCTTCGGAACGCTCATCGTCATGGTGCTTTATATCACGCTGAACGCCGTATTCCTTACGGGTGGTGATTGGGCCGCGATGAATTTCAAAGAAGAAGTGGGCCTCATCGCCGCAAGAAACATCTTCGGTGAAACCGGTGGCGCGATGATGGGCGGCATCATCGCCTTCGGTCTTCTCTCGACCATCAATGCCCTGCTCTGGAGCGGCTCCACCACGCTGCGAGTCATCGGCCAGGACATGAAAATCCTGCGCTTCCTCAGCGCTTCAGATCGACACGGCGAACCCGTTGGCGCAGTGCTCTTCATGGCCGTGGTGGCCTTGATTCTGCTAGCCACAGGCTCCTTCCGGCCTTTGCTGAATTACATTCAAGCGCTGCTGGAACTCTGCGCGGCGATGGTTGTCGGAGGCGTCATCCTCATGCGCCTGAAGCGTCCGGAAATGCCGCGTCCCTTCAAAGTGCCTTTCTATCCGCTGCCGCCGCTGCTCTTCATCAGCGTGTCCGCCTGGATGCTTTACTCGCTCGTGAAGATGCATCCCATGGAGACCGTGTGGGGTGCGGCCACGTTGATCGTCGGGGCGGCCCTTTACTTCCTTTCGGCCAAGAGCCGGGCTTAGATGAAACTCCGCTGGTCCTCCTTCCAGTGCGCCATCGCGGGCCTCGTGGATTTGCTCAAGACGCAGCCTCATGCGCGCTGGCACTTACTCGCCAGCATCAGCGTCATCGGGCTTGGCTTCGCTTGCAGCATCAGTCATGGCGACTGGCTCGCGCTGGTTCTGGCGATGGCCTCGGTCTGGATGGCGGAAGCGATCAACACCGCGATTGAACTGACCTGCGATGCCATCACACTGGAGAAGCACCCGCTCATCGGCCGAGCCAAAGACATAGCTGCGGGCGCGGTGCTTATCGCTTGCATCTTTGCTACCATAGTCGCGTCGATTGTCTTCATGCGAACCATTTGAGCCCCGTGGCATCGGCTGCTATCCATCTTCATGATCGATCTCGTTCCTGCCCTCACGCAACTCCTCAGCCCCGCGCAAGTCTCCGTGGAGGGTTCGGTGATCGCCACGCATAGCACGGATAAATGGTTCGCGTCCTCACCGCCGGATGTGGTCGTTTTCCCAGAAACCACGGAGCAGGTCAGCGCGGTCTTGAAGTTCGCCACGGAGCATCGCATTCCCGTGACTCCCCGCGGCTCCGGCGTCGGCTACGTCGGGGGTTGTGTGCCTTTGCAAGGCGGCATCGCCTTGTCACTGGCGCGCATGAATCGCATCAAGGAAATCAATATCGCGGATGGCCTTGCCGTTGTGGAACCGGGCGTCATCACAGGCGAGCTGCAACGCACGGTCAAAGAGCAGGGCTGGTTCTATCCACCCGATCCCGCGAGCTTGAAGGAATGCAGTCTCGGCGGGAACATCGCTACCAATGCCGGTGGCCCGCGCTGCCTGAAATATGGCGTGACGCGGCACTACGTTCTCGGCCTGGAAGCGGTGCTGATGGACGGCACCATCTTGCGCGCGGGTGGCCGTTGTCATAAGAACAAGACGGGCTTCGACCTCATCGGCCTCTTCGTCGGAAGCGAAGGCCTGCTCGGCATCGTCACGGAGATCACGCTGCGTCTTATTCCGCATCCGCCTTTGCGTGCGATGCTCTCGGTGGGCTTCGGTTCCTTTGCAGAAGCGGCGGCGGCGGTGCAGGCCATTCTCGGCAGCGGTCATCTTCCTTCGGCGCTAGAGATTTCCGACCGCTTCACGTTGCAAGCTGCCCGCAAGCATGTCGGCGAGGCCGTGCCGGATGGCGAGGCTCACCTGCTCGTTGAGGTCGATGGCCAAAGCGAAGCCGTGCCGCTGGAAGTCGCCTCCATCAAGGCGCTGCTCGAACAACGCGGCGCGCTGAAAGTAGCGACCGCGCTAGGCGATGCCGAGTGCGAGAAGTTCTGGCAGCTTCGGCGTGAGTTCTCTTACAGCCTTAAAGCCACGGGCCTCACGAAGCTCAATGAAGACATCGTCGTCCCGCGCGGCAGGTTGGTTGAACTCGTGAGCTTCGCCGAGCAACTGCAAGCGGAC
>JANYJH010000276.1 GCA_025361865.1 Phragmitibacter sp. | reverse complement strand
GGCGATGTGTCGCCCACTTGGAAGCCAGTCCTCTCGCGCCACGCCACCTCGCCGGTTCCATGCGGCTTTCCCCAAACGTCTCGCCAGCTCCCCCAGACATCGCCGCCTTTCTCGGCTGCATAGCTCTCGACGGTCTCGCGGCTCAAGCGCATCGAGCCCATCGCCGCATGGGGCTCGATGAGTCCCTTCCGAAACACCAGTGCGGCGAGCGGCATGAAGGCTTGCTTCGCGGGATGTCCGTCGGAGTTGAAGAAGCTCGTGATCTTGTCGCTGCCGAACTCCGCTCCGTGCTGGAACGCGAAGTGATAAAGCGCGCTCCAGTCCTGCAAGCAACCCATCGCGGCGAAGAGCGGGAACGTCTCGGCAGCGTAATCGTTCGGCGCGGGCGTGTCGTATTCGCTAATGCTGTAAGGCTTGCCAAACGGACGTTGCATGGCCATCTCTGCGAGCGTGCCACCGATGGCATCGGCCACTTGGGAGACGTTGTTGATCTCCCAGTTTTTCAAGTCCCAGCCGCCGGTGAGAAAACGCGGATGATGCCAGTAGCCGTGCGTGTCCACCATGTCGCTGACGAGGAACTCGCGTCGCGCGCCGACGATGCCGCCGAAGAGGAGCGCGGTGTGCGTGATCATCTGCTTCGCGCCGATCTCTTCGCGGATGAACTTCTTCATCGCGGTCGCGTGATCGATTTCGAGCTGGATGAGGAAGTTAAAAAAGTCGCGCCTCACGATGAGGCTCGCGCTGCGCTCGGGCAGATGGATGTTGCCCGCTTCGAAGGTCTCATCCGGCTTGAGGAAACCCGTGGGGATCGTTTGTAACTTCACATCGGCGAGGTCGATGCTCGTGATCTTGTTCAACAGGCTGAAGCTAATGCGGTTCTTTCCATCCGGCAGCACGTTATGCGGCGCGAAATCGAAATGAAACTCCTGCCATTCCGGCGTGAGCGCTACCTGCTCCGTGAGTCCGAGATTCCCCCACGGCGGGGCGGCATTGCCAGCGCTCACACCGAGCTTCGCTGACTGCGCGGAGCGCGCACGGAAGCTGAGGCGATACGCGGCTTTCTCATCGAGCGCGAGTCCTGGCTGACTGAACTGCATACTCCAGTCCAGTGAACCGCTCTGCGTGCTGGTCCAGCGGATGCCTTTCTCGCCATTGGGCAACGCCGCATAGCTCGCCGCAGCACCGCTGGTGGCTTCCTCTTGCCAGCCTTTGGTTTGCTCAGGAAAGGAGCCGTTCTTGATCACATCGGGCCCCGTGCTGCCATCGTTCACACCCCAGGCGGTTCGCAAGGCCTCGGTGCTCGAATACTTCGTGCGCAGATGCTTGATGAACAGCGCGCGCAACTCGCCTGCGAACGGCTCCGGCATCGTGCTGAGCCACCAGGGATTGAGCACGATGGAGTTCTCATTGTTCATCTCGATTACCGCAATGCCGGGCTCGTCCTTGTAAGCGCGGCCGGTGTGCGGATTCACATGCTCCAGCATCTGCCGTGCGTAGCTCTGGAACATCTCGATGAACGGCGGATGAAAATAGTCGAGCCCCTTGCTCATGCGCGGGGCGTCCTTTGGCGTGCCAGGATATTCGCGGCTCACATGCAGGTTGAGATTCACGAAGACACCGTGCGCGATCAACTCCGCCACCAGCTTGTCCAGCTTCGCGAGATTCTTCGCGTTAAGCTTCGTCGTCGTATTGTCCTCAATCAGACTGTCCTTTCCGCTGCTGTCCATGTGATGCAGTCGCACGACGTTGACGCCGTTCTTGGCCAGATGGGCTGCGATCTTCGTTGCGATGTCAGCCTCAGGAAAATTCGCGCCGAAGCAGAAGTTCGTGCCGAAGAGCCGCACCGGCTGGCCTTTGCCATCGACAATGTGTTCGCCCGCCGCGCGCAGGAAGCCGGATGTTCCCGCAGGCTTCTCATTGAGCCACGAGAGATCAATGACCGTCGGCGAGCCATCAAGCGCGCTGATGTTAAACGGAAACCAGTTGGGATTTCCAGGACCGGGCTGGTCCGCTGCCATCATTGGAGATGTTGCTGCGGTGAGAAGAAAAACAGACAAGGCAAAGGCGAAGAGGGAACGCATAACGCCGCCATGATGAAGGCGCGGCCTTGAAGTTACAAGCGCATAAAAAAGCGCGGCTTCACATCACCAAGAAACTCTTCCCGCCTCACTGTGAAAGCAGGATGGAGCCATCCTCCGCGAACGGAAAAAACGGGTTCCAAGCGACTTCCCAGTAGTGGCCATCGGGGTCGGTGAAGTAGCCGCTGTGACCGCCCCAGAAGACATCCTGCGCGGGCTTAACGATCTTGCCGCCTGCGGCTTCGGCGAGTGAGAGCACCTCGGCGACTTCTTCTTTGGACCTTGTGTTGTGAGCCAGCGTGATGCCACTGAAACCACCACGAGAAGGAGGCGATGCAGGATCAATATCTGCCGCGAGATGCTCCACGGGATAGAGCGAGAGCCGGACGCCGCCAGTGCTGAAAAAGGCCACCGGGGCACCATCCTTGTATTGCGTCGGGAAGCCCAAGCCATCGCGGTAAAAGCGGACTGAGCGTTCCAGATCCGAGACGCCGAGGGTGATGAGTGTGATGCGTGATTCCATGAGTTACGATTGATACGAATGACTTTTGACCCGCTCACTTCAGCGGAACACTCCACAAATGATTACCCGATGTGATGTAGAGCGTCTTTCCATCGGCTCCGGCGATGGCGCAGTTACAGGCTTCATCGGGGCCTGTGGCGATGAAATCGATGAACTTGCCTTCAGGTGATAAAACGTAGCAGCCCGCTTTGAATTCGTTCGTTTCGTATTCGTTGGCCACGTTCCGGCCAGCCGCCACATAGAATCGGCCTTCGCGATCCATCTTCATGCCATCAGGTCCGCGACCCTTCTTCCAGTCGAAGATGACACTGGGCTGGCCAGTGGGCAGGCCGTCGGCATTGAGCGTGTAATGCAGCAACTTCCGCGAGCCGCCGTGCGTGTTGTTATTGTTGTCGCAGATGTAGAGATGGCGATCATCAGGCGTGATGAAGATGCCGTTCGGACGCTCGCTGTTGGAGCACAGAATGCGTGTGACCTTGCCGGGGGCCTCAATGCGATAGACACCTTCCACGAGCTTGCCAGCATCATCGCGAATCTCCATGTCATCCCGTGGCCCGTAACGCGGATCCGTGAAGTAAACACGGCCCTTTGAGTCTATCGCGAGGTCATTCGGTGAGTTGAACTTCTTTCCTTCAAAGCGATCCGCGAGCACCGTGATGGAACCATCCTTCTCCGTTCGCGTCACGCGCTTGGCCCCAGATTCACAAGCGATCAAACGGCCTTCCTGATCAAACAGCAGCCCATTGGAACTATGGGAAAGCGCTTCATCACGGAACACGTTCACCTTGCCGGAAGCGTCCATGCGATTGATGTGTTTTCCGTCCGTGAAGTAGAGCGAGCCCTCCTTCCAGGCGGGACCTTCACCCGCGCCGATGAGCCCGTGATCCTTGGCTTTGGACCCTTCAGGAAACGGCGAAGGAGTGTCAGCGTAGGCCATGAGCGTGAACGAAAGAAAGGGCAGGAGAAGCTTCATTTTCATGTTGTGGAAGTTGAGAGAAAGAATGACGCGGACAGATTCTTTCTTGGAATGCGGCTTCGCTTGTTGCAGGCTAAAAGCAATCCCTGATCTATCATGAACTTCACTTCAATCACTCGTCGTCAGGCAGTGTTCGCGCTCTGCGCGGGCGTTACCGCCTTGTCCTTTTCATCCAGCCGCGCGGCTGATGCAGGCTTTGCCATTGAGAAGACCGCAGGTGGCGGATTGACTGTGAAGTATGAGGGCAAGCTGGTCGCGGAATACGTGATCGATCAGGCTAACAAGCCTTACCTCGCGCCAGTCTTCGGACCGACGGGCAAGCAGATGACTCGCAATTACCCGATGAAGAAAGTGGACGGCGAGCAGCAGGATCATCCGCATCATCGCGGCATCTGCTTCGGCCATGAAGGCATGGCAGGCGTGGATACGTGGATTGAACAGGCGACGCTGGACGAGCAGGAAGCGAAGAAGCCCGGCTCAAGCAAATCTCATCAAGCCAAGCTCGGCGCCGTGAAGCATCGTGAATACAAGGAGACCAAAGCGGATGCGCAACAAGCCACGATCGTGGCCTTGAGCGATGTCGTCGATGCCAGCGGGAAGAAGCTGTTGGAGGAAACGCACACCATCACTTTCCGCGCTGATGCCGACACGCGGACGATTGATTTTGACCTCGACTACATCGCCAGTGAAGGCGCGGTGACCTTTGAAGATAAGAAGGACGCTGGCTTCAGTATTCGTGTTCCCACCAGCATGGCCGTGGACCAGAAGCTGGGAGGCAAGATCATCAACAGTGAAGGCGTCACCAATGCGGAAGCCTGGGCCAAACGCGCGAAGTGGTGTGATTACAACGGCCCTGTCGATGGCGAAACGCTGGGCGTGGCGATCCTGAATCATCCCAGCAGCTTCCGCTATCCGACCTACTGGCATGTGCGCACTTACGGGCTCTTCACCGCCAATCCTTTCGGCCCCAAGAGCTTCGATAAGACGGCTGAAGACGGCACTTATGAGCTAAAGAAAGGCGAGCATCTGAAGCTGCGTCATCGCCTCATCTTCCATAAAGGAGACGAGCAGTCAGCGAAGATTGCGGAAGCGTTTGAAGCCTACGCGAAAGAGGCCAAGTGAGATAAATTCCAAGGAAGATCAAAGAACCTCTCGAGCGCTCTTTTCTTGAATCTTGAAGTTTCTCCATCATGCGTTCCTCCTTCAGCATCGCCCTTGCCTTCTCAGCTATCTTGATAGGAAACGCGCTGGCTGATCCCGTGATTCCGGGGAACCTCCTGAATCCTCAATCCGCGCCTGAGGCCTGGAACGCGATCCGCTTGGCAACGACGAATGTTGAGCGGCTCATCCACGAGAAAAGGTTTGCGGAGATCACCGTGCAACTCAGTTATTGCAGCCCCGCTTTGCAAGAACTGGCGCGACTGGTTACGAAGCCGGAGGACATCGTGCTCGTTAAGCCAGAAACGGAAAAGGCCATCGCGTGGCTGAGCGCCGTGGCCCGCGCGGCGAATGAGAACAACGCCACGGGAACGGAAGAAGCTTATGCCAAACTGCATCTGGTGCTGGACAGCATCGCGCAGCATTTCGATCCCAAGGACGTCAAGGCGGACATCTACTTCTGCCCGATGCATCCTGATTTCAGTTCTGAGGATGCGAAAACTCCTTGCGCGAAATGCGGCATGAATCTGCTGGCCCGCCGCATCCCTTACAGCTTCGTTTACATGAAGCCGGGCGAGCCTTCACTGCGCCTGACGGCCAGCACGAGCGCCTCAGTGGAAGCTGGAAAGAAGATCGAGGTGAAGATACATCTGGCCAAAGGTGACAACTCGCCGCTGTTGCTGGATGACCTGATGGTGATGCATTCCCAGCCAATCCATCTCTTGATCGAAGAACCTGGCCTTGGCGATTATCATCACGAGCATCCTGTGCGGACGGAGATACCCGGCGAGTATGCCTTCTCTTTTACGCCCGCCAAAACCGCGACGTATCGCCTCTGGGCGGATCTGGTTCCTTCGACGACAGGCGTGCAGGAACTGCCTCATGTGGACCTGCCTTCAGCAGGCCAAGGAGGGCCGATTACTCACAAGGCCAATCAGTTTTCCTCAACGGTAGGTGACTATCACTTTGAACTCACGCTGGCCAACGGCAATCACATTCCCGCAAAGGCTCAGCAGATGCGTGGCATGAACATCCTCGTGACCGATGCTCAAGGCCAGCCCGTGAAGCAGCTTGAGCCAGTCATGAATGCCTTTGCGCATCTCGTCGGTTTCTATGACGACTTCGAGACCGTCGTTCATCTGCATCCGACCGGAGGTGACGTCCTGAATGATCAGCTTCGCGGCGGTCCCACCATGGGCTTCAAGTTCTTCCCACCGCGCGCTGGTTTCATCCGCCTGTATTGTCAGGTCAGCATCGGTGGGCAGATGCTCTTCGCGCCGTTCAATGTGAACGTGGAGTAGGCGATAACTACCGACTCACCACGTCATCGCTCGTCCACATTTTCTGATCAGGCCCAGCCGAACGAATCTCCATGTGGGTGCCGGACATCTGGTGGAAGAAGTAGGGCGTGCCCCATTGGTCAATGAGTTCGCCTTGAGCATTGATCCCTTGGCCGTCGGCGGGGCCTAGCATGGCGTGCTTCGGATTGCCGCCCATGAGGGCTTTCGTGATCTCGGCGTTGGTGCCTACGGGGTTCTCGCCGCTCAGCGTGCGGTAGTCTCGGAGCATGAGTTGAACTTTGTCCAATGCCTGCGTCGCTTCGGGTTGCACGTTCTCTGGGAGACTGGCGAGTGCTCCCGGCTTGGGGTTCATCACGGCGGAGGGACGTGGAACGGCAGCGGCAGGAACAATCACGGAGGCAGCGACCGGTTGCGCTATCGGCGGTGGAGAGGTCTCAGGGATAGTGACGGCCACTGGCTTCTGCGGTGGCGGTTTGGGGAGGTCGGGCGGTGCTGTCGTTGACTCCTGATGGAAGAAAGTCAGCCAGACGCCCACGGCAAAGGCGAGGGTGAGGAGGATGAAGGTGAGGGAGGGGAGTTTCATTAGGCCTCGTTCGTGATGGGGTTCATCACCGTTTCTTTTAGAACAGGCAGGAATGCCTGTATCACGTTCTTCTAGCTTAGGCTGCCTGTGCTCCCCTCATCATCACACGAAGCCGAGGTTCGGGGTATTGAAGCGCTTCAGGTTCGGGAAGACGGTGTTCAGGTTCGAGCCGGTGACGCCGAACCAGGAGGCGAGTGTGGCGGCAAACTGATCCACGGAGGTCGTCGGAATCCAGCGCCCGGTGCTCGTGTCATCGGGGCCGCCCACTTGCAGTGAGGGGAACTTCCCGTAAGTCTTGCCGCCTTTGACTGCGCCGCCCATGACGAGATGGTGGCTACCCCAACCGTGATCGCTGCCGAGACTGTTGCTGGGGAAGGTGCGACCGAAATCACTGGAGGTGAAGGAGGTCACATACTTCTCGAAGTTGGTGTCGCCATACTGCGTGCCGAGGGCGGCCATGGCGTTTTGGAACTTGTTCATGCACTGGCTGAGTTCTGCGAGGAGATTCGCTTGGCTACCGATGATGACGTTGGCATTCGTCTGCGCAGAAGTGGCGGAGTTGGTCTGGCTCGTGTGCGTGTCATAACCGCCCACCTGACAGAAGAAGATTTGCCGCTTCATGCCGAGCCCGTTGTTGACACCAGCGCCGCGATAACCGGCTTCGATGATCTTCGCGATCATGCGCAACTGAGTCATCAAACCAGAGGTGAAAGTGGAGCCGCCGTTCGGTGTGATGATCTGCGCATCGGTCGTGTTGCTGCTGCTCCAGTTGCCGTAGTTGTTGGCCGTTCCCCAGAAGCTGGCAGCCATCTGTGAACTGCTGAGCGCGGTGCTCAGCGCGGAACCGGTGGACACGGAATGATCGAGAGCCAGCGCGTAATTGCTCACCAGCATGTCGGCTTGGGCCTTATCAATTCCGAGGATGGATTTCAAGGCAGCATCCCGGGTGGTGGAGGCAGGCGTCAGCGCGCTCAAGGCGACGACTCCAGACGTGGAGACCGAGTATTGCTGGACCACGCCGCCGACTTCTAAGGTGTTGGCTCCCGCCAAAGAAACGGCGAGGGAGAGCTTCGCAGGATCAGTGGGCAAGGTGCCATTGCGCGGGTTGAGCGAGTCCAACAAATCAGCGCAACGTCCGCCCCAGCCGCTGGAAGGCGGTTGGTCGGGAATGGAGGTCTGCCATTGAGTGACCTGATCGCTGTGAGAGAAAAGCTGCGGCGGCTTGGGCACGGAGTTGGCGTTGTATTGGGCCTTCGTCATGGGATAGACCAGCGTGCCGACGTTGAACACGGAAGCCAATTTGCCGTTATTGAACAGCGTGCGCAGTTCAGGACAGGCGGGGTTCATGCCATAGGTGTGCCCGTCTGGATTGGTCGAGTTCATGGCCAAGGCTGTGGCTGCTGATCCATCGGTATTGGGCAGCGCCAGCACGGGAGTGCGGATGGAGGCGTAGTTCGCATACTCGTCCGTAAGCGTGGGGATGATGAGGTTGTTCGCATCGTTCCCACCGGACAGGAAGATGCAAACCAGCGCCTTATAATCCGGCGTCACGGCTTGGGCCATGGCGGCATTGATGAGGCGCAGATCCCGGATAGTGCTGGTCAGTGCGCCTGCGCCGAGGATGGGGGCGGTCCGGTGCAGGAAGCTGCGGCGGGAGATATTGGGAGGATTTCTAAAGTCCATAAGGCGCGGTTATTTCTGGATGACGTATTCCGGTGACGTGACGATGAGATGGACGACGGCCCGCACGCGATCACGCATCTGCGTCGCCGTCGGGGTCGTGTAAGGAAGAATCGAGATGGTGGCGTTGGTCAGGTCGAGGCCCGACACCGCAGGGCTTGTGAAGTTAACGGGCACGGTGAAGGTATTCGTTCCTGTCACGGTGACAGTGTAAGATCCGTTGATGGCAGTATTGTAGCTGGTGCCAGTGACGCCGTTGATGGTTACGGTGTCTCCAGTGGTAAGGCCATGACCTGCCACAGTGACGATGCAAGAATTCCCGCTAAGAGCTGTGATGGGCTTCTGATAGGTGACGAAGTTCACGATGGTGCTCTTCGTGCTGGCATTGAGCGGACCGCCAACGAGGAGATCGCTCAGCTTATCCACGAGGCTGGAGATGCCCGTGTTGCTGGTGTAGGCCGTTGTTTGATAGGCGCTTAGATTGATCGTCACCTTGCCTCCGCCGTTCGGGTAACTGGCCAGACCACTGGTATTGCCATTGCCTCCACCGGTGCCGAGAAGCATATAGGTGAAGGTGTTGGTCATGTTCACGACGCTGGTGTCTGTCGTGAGCTGGAACTCTGGCGTGGTGATGTTCGCGTTCCCCAAGGTGCCGGGATATTTGTAATCCGGGTAGAAGAAGTTGAAGACAGTCGGGGAGTTCAACGGCGTCTGATTAAGATCGGTCCAAGCGGTTGGCGTCTGCGAGTCCGTGCGGCCCACGGCAAAGGTGCTGGCGTCGAAGCGCATGGAACCGCTGCGGCCCAAGGGTGGAGCCACCAGAGGGTAGTAGGTGTTGGAGTTCTGCGATTGGTTCGTGGGCGGCGTGGCGAGGACGCCGAGATCAAGAACGAAGTGATCTTCATCGGAAATGGAGGCAACAATGTATTCACCATCCACGACGCCATTGACGACTGCGGAGTTGGCATCAAACCAGATGTGGTCTCCGACGTTGAGATTGTGATTGCCGATGGAGTTGACGGTGATGGTGGTCTTTCCGCCATTGGCAGTCGTCGCGGTGGCCACGCTGTAACTGCTGCCGATTTTCGGGACCAAGACGCTGCCTGAGCGTGCCGTTGTATCCCCAGCCGTGACCGTGAAGGCGCTGGAGGTTGAGCTTGTCACTGTGAAGATGCTGCTCGTTCCAGTGCCGGAGAGGAATTGCAACCAAACCTTGCCGCCCGCAGCGGGGCCGGCGGTGTTGACCGTGAGGACGGTGGAGCCTGCTGTCTGGCTGTAAGTGGTGTTGGTCATGCCGGTGGCGTTGACTGAGAAGGTGGTCGCGGTCGCGGTCGTAGTCGGTGCCGGAGTGGCGAGAACGGTATAGTTCGTGGAAGTCGGATTGCTGGCGGGCAATGGCGGTGAGGCTTGGGTGAGATTGCCGCTGAAGTCGAGGAATACGGTGCTGTTGCTACTTATAATGCTGGGTGAAGAAGTGGTGATGTCGATCCTGTTACTGGAGGTGCCCGTGGCTTGCGCATAGCTGCCCGTAGTGCCGGTTGCAGGGAAGGTGCGGGCCAGTCCGGCGAGGCGGATGAGCGGCTCACGTTGCTTGCCGAAGATGGTGGAGCTTCTCGCCGCAGCGCTATTGCGCGCCTCGCCATCGAGCAGGATGGCCTTGATCACGACCTGCATATTACCGCGCACATGAGAGGCGGTTCCATCGTCATTGAACTTGGCAACGACGCGCTGGAGATAAGCACCGCTGGGCTGGCTGGTGACGAGGCGTTGGATGAGCTGGCGGCAGATGGTGGGGCCGACGTTGGAGTTGCTCATGATGCTGTCGATGGCTTTTTCCAGGTCGTTCAGGCAGTAGGTGTCGTAGCTGGTCTGGGCGGGATCGGACTCCGTGCCTGCGGCAAAGGTTCCGATGGGATCGTAGCCGTTCGCACCGGGAAGCATGACATTGTCCAGCACGCGCTTGCTGCCGAGTTCATGCTGGCTGGGGACCAGGACCATCGGGTCAAGGTAGTTAGCGGAGGGGCTGAAACTTGTTGGCAGGCGTCCGTTCCCCTGAAGGTTCTGGCCGTAGTTCCAACCCGTGAAGACGCGGGCCATGCCGAGGATTTCCGTCTGCGTGTAAGTGGGGATGAGGTTGCCCTGAGAGTCCAACATCAGCGTGCCGTTCGGCCACATGCGGTTCAGGCCGATGGAGAAGAGCTGCATGATTTCACGGGCGTAGTTTTCGTTTGGATGAAGCCCCGTGATGAGGCTGCCTTTGGTATTACCGCGCATGTCCAGATAGATGCCCATCGCGGGTGTGAGCGTGACTTGCTTTAGGATGTCGCGGAAGTTCGCGAAGCTGTAGTCGAGCAGCGTGTCGTAGTGATCCGCGAGGATGCGTCCGTTCGTGTTGAGCGGCCCCACATCGGAGACGACGAGGATTTCACTCAACGCGAAAGCCATGCGCTGACGAAGCTGATCTGGCCCGGTGATGGACTTCTTCCACCA
>JANYJH010000272.1 GCA_025361865.1 Phragmitibacter sp. | reverse complement strand
TGACCATCGCCACGACCCGACCCGAGACCATTCCGGGCGATACCGCCGTGGCCGTGAGCCCGAAGGATGAGCGTTACGCGCATCTCATCGGCAAGCACATCCGCCGTCCGCTGCCTCTGGAGAATCAAGCGTCCATCCCGATTGTCGGCGATGATCATGTGGACTTTGAGTTCGGCACCGGCGTGCTCAAGGTGACGCCTGCACACGACAAAGCGGACTTTGAGATCGGCCAACGCCACCGTCTGGAAGTCATCGACATCATGCTCCCCACGGGCGTGATGAATGAGCTGGCAGGAGTTGATCTCGCAGGCTTGGATCGCTTTGAAGCACGCAAGAAAGCCGTAGCGCTGCTTACGGAAATGGGCTCGTTGGAGAAGGAAGAACCTTATCAAAATAATGTCGGCTACTCCGAGCGTGCTGATGTGCCCATCGAGCCGCGCTTGAGCGAACAGTGGTTCTTGAAGTATCCGAGCGTGGAACCCGCCAAAGCCTGTGTGGCCCAAGACGGAAGCTCGGGGAGCGCACGCGTCCCGCAGGCTGCGTCTGGCGTCTCGCCGGATGCCTCAGGAGATGTGGCTGGAGATGAAGACGCATCTTCGGCGGGGACGCCCGCGCTCCCCAATGACTTCGCAATGCGTTTCTTCCCCGACCGCTGGGCGAAGGTCTATGATTACTGGATGGGCGGCCTGCAGGACTGGTGCATCTCGCGCCAGTTATGGTGGGGGCATCGCGTGCCGGTGTGGAGAGGGTTTCTCACGGACACTGTGATTAATAACCTGCGCCCTGAAGTCGCCGCAGCACTCAAAGGTGGAGAGCTTCCCTTCACCAAACCGGACTTCGAAGCGACATTTGCTGCGAACCCAAAGCTGAATGACGGCATAGAGGTCAGCTTGTCTGGCGAAGCAGGGCACACAACGATTTTCAGCTACGCTACCACGTTTGGATTGGCAATGAGCCGTCGCAACATGGCGGATGATGTCTTTGCAGGAACAACTTCTGACGTTGAAGCTCGTGAACTCAATCGTCTTGGCTTCACCCAAGACCCAGACGTCCTCGACACCTGGTTCAGCTCCTGGCTCTGGCCCTTCGCCACGATGGGCTGGCCGAGCGAGACCGCTGACTTGAAGGCCTTTTATCCCACGACCGATCTCGTCACTGGCCCGGACATCATCTTCTTTTGGGTCGCCCGCATGATCATGGCGGGCTATGAATACATGGGCGAGATGCCGTTCAAGAACGTCTATTTCACCGGTATCATCCGAGATAAGCAGGGCCGCAAGATGTCGAAGTCTCTCGGCAACTCGCCTGACCCGCTCGACCTCATCGAGAAGTTCGGGGCCGACGCGCTCCGCTTCGGCATCATGCGCAGCGCTCCGTTGGGCTCTGACATCATGTTTGATGAGAAGAACGTGGAGTTGGGCCGTAACTTCTGCACGAAGCTCTGGAACGCCGCGCGCTTCCGCCAAATGCAGAGTGGCACAGGCTTCCAGCCTGTGGGTGGTTCAGGCATCCTGCCTGAACATCAGTCGGAAGGCGACGAGCAGGATGCTCATCGGACACACAGGCTGGAAGCCTGTGCCACAGAAGCCGAGATCAATCCCGCGCTCCTCAGCAGCGACGATAAGTGGATCTTGCTACGTCTCGACGCCGCGATTTCTGAAGTCACGACAGCGCTCGAAGAATACCGCTTTAGCGATGCGGCCCAGTCCCTCTACCGCTTCTTCTGGAGCGAGTATTGCGACTGGTATGTGGAGACAGCCAAAGCCTCGCTGAGGTCAGTTGAATCGTTGAACAGTGGAAATGTGGAAGTGGATTCTGATTCCACCCTTCCACACTCCAACGCTTCCACCGCTCAGCGAATCAACACCCTCGCCGTGATGGACTACGTGCTCGCTCACACGCTGCGCCTCTTCCATCCGTTCATGCCGTTCATCACGGAAGAACTGTGGCACGGCATGGGCTTCGCCAAAGACATGCCTGCGAACCAAGGCGGAAAGAGCATCATGTTCGCGCCTTGGCCCAAGGCTTTGACCGAAGATGAGCGCGCCAACTTTGGCCTGTTGCCGGAAGACGAGAAATTCGCAAACGACAAATACGAACTCGTGAACCTTGGTCGTGGATTGCGCAGCAGCTTCAATCTGCCGAACGGGAAGCGCCTCCGCTTTATCCTGCGCCCTTCTACGCCGCTGTCACCGCATGACCTTGAAGTCATCAAGATCCTCCTCACCGCCGAGACGCTCGACATCGTGGACCACACCTTCGTTCCCATCAAAGGCACGCCCGCCGTGCTGACGCCGCTCGGTGAGTTGTTCCTTCCGCTGGATGGTTTGATTGATGTCGAAGCCGAACGCGCCCGCATCACCAAGGAGATCACGAAGGTCCAGGATGAACTGGCCAAGGTGCGCGCGAAGCTCGCTGATCCGACCTTCACCGGCAAGGTGCCCGCCAAGGTGCTGGAGGATCATCAACAACGCGAAGCCGCTTGGAGCGAGCAATACACGAAGCTGGCTGAGATGCTGAAGGTGCTGGGATGAAGATGGAAGCGCGTGAATGAATGAAGCGACAGCGGCTGCGGAGCCGCTTGCGAATGTCGCGCTCCCACGATGAACTTAGATCAAACCATCGCCAACACCCACGCTCATCTGCTCTCGCTGCGCACGGCTGAAGGGCACTGGGAAGGTGAGTTGTCGAGCAGTGCCTTGTCCACGGCGACAGCCATCGTGGCTCTAAGCTTGGTGGATGGTGAGCAGCATGAAGCGCTCATCGCGACAGGTGCGCGATGGCTTCTCAAGTATCAAAACGAAGACGGCGGTTGGGGCGATACGACGATCAGCAAATCGAACCTCTCGACCACGTTGCTGTGCTGGTCTGCCTTGTCGCTGGTGGCCAAAGAACAGGCGTGCCGCTGTCCTGATGACGTGGCCAGCCAGAATGCCTCGCCTTTGCCCATCACAGCGGCCTTCGCGCAATGTGAGCCGTGGATTCGCGAGCACGTCGGCTCGCTCGAACCTGAGGCCATCTGCAAGGCGGTGATCGGGCGTTATGGCAAGGACAAGACCTTTTCTGTGCCCATCCTCATGACCTGCGCGCTAGGCGGTCGATTGGGTCCTGATCGAGCTGCATGGCGACGCGTGCTGGCGTTGCCCTTTGAACTGGCCGCACTGCCTCGCACTTGGTTTGGAGCCGTGGGGCTTCCCGTCGTGAGCTATGCGTTGCCGGCGTTGATCGCCATCGGTCATGCGCGTTTTCATCATGCACCGCCAGCGTTTTGGAATCCTCTGCGCTGGTTGCGGGGGATGCTTTGGCCAAGGATTCGTCCGATGCTCAGGACGCTGCAACCGAGCACCGGCGGCTATCTGGAGGCCACCCCACTGACGAGCTTCGTGACGATGGCTCTCGCGGGCGCAGGGCAAAAGGATCATCCGTGTGTGCCGGATGCGGTGCGGTTTTTGAAGGCGTCACAGCGTGAAGATGGAAGCTGGCCGATTGATACGAACTTGGCGACTTGGGCCACGACGTTGTCCGTGAAGGCGCTCGATACGAATGACGTGACGGTTCTCGCGCCCATCAAATCATGGCTCCTCGCGCAGCAATACAAGGTCATTCATCCTTTCACTAACGCGGCTCCCGGCGGCTGGGCTTGGACGAATCTCCCCGGTGGCGTGCCGGACGCTGATGACACATGCGGAGCTTTGATCGCGCTTCGGCAGTTGTGCGATTCTGATGAGGAACGTCGCGCGCTGATACCCGTAGCGGAAGCGGCCATCACTTGGTTGCTTGATCTCCAAAACCGAGATGGCGGAATGCCGACGTTTTGTCGCGGTTGGGGCACCCTGCCGTTTGATCGCAGCACGTCAGAACTCACGGCTCATGCGCTGCGGGCTTACGGTTTGTGGAAGGGGCTGGTTTCGTCGGCGTTGCAGCGGCGCATTGAGCAATCGGGAAAACGCGGTGTGAGTTATCTGATCAAGCATCAACGAGAGGATGGCGCATGGATTCCGCTTTGGTTCGGCAATGAGAACGCGCCTGATGAAAACAATCCGATGCACGGGACGGCCATGGTCGTGCAGGGTCTCGCGCATGTTCACCGCGAATATGATGGAGCGAAGGAAGCGTTACAGTCTGGGGTCCAATACCTCACGAGCTGTCAGCTTTCCCATGGCGGTTGGGGCGGCGCGATGGGCGTTGAGGCGACCATCGAAGAGACAGCCAATGCGGTGAGTGCGCTATCGGCTGGTCTCCTCATGGAAGCCATCCCGCCGAAGCAGGTGATCATGGTGCGGGAGGTTCTGCATCGCGGCGTCTTCTGGCTGCTGGAACACACGAAGAACGGCACAGAGTTTCAGCCAGCACCCATCGGCCTCTACTTCGCAAAGCTGTGGTATCACGAGAAACTCTATCCCGTGATTTGGACGCTCTCGGCGCTTCAGTCCGCGAAGCAGGCTGCGGAGATGACGGCGAAGTTTGTTTGATTCGCCGACTACAAAAGCGAGCTGTCGTCACTGCGTTCCAGCTTGCCGATTTTCTTTTTGATCGTCTCCAGATGCACGGTCATTTCGTGAACGGACTTGATGCACTCGCCCATGACTTCTTCGTCATTCAATTCACGCAAGGCCGGGTGAATCTTCATGAACTGAAGGGCGATGTTCTTCGCGGCTTCACGGATCTGAGCAATGGCTTCGGGGCGGGGCATATCAAGATACAAGACGACAAGACACAAGATGCAAGAGATGAACGGGAGAGAGATCGCGACTCTTGTCTCTTGAATCTTACCCTCGTGTATCAATCACCGGATGAAATAACTCAAGTTCTCCAATTCCATCGCGAGATCCACGTTGTTCACGATGACGTTCTTCGGCACCTCAAGGACCACGGGAGAGAAGTTGAGAATGGCCTGGATGCCGGAACTCACGAGGGTGTTCACGACTTCCTGAGCGTGCTGGGCAGGCACGGTGAGGATGGTCATCTTGATCTGGTGCTCGACGATGAAATCGGGTAACAAGACGGAGTCGAGGAGCTTCGTTTTGAGCCCTTTAACTCGGCGTGGATCAGGCTTCACATCAAAGGCGGCGATGATTTCAAAGCCTTCTTTTTGGAACCCTCCATAGCGCAGGAGCGCGGAACCGAGATTCCCCAAACCAACCAAGATCACGGGTTGAAGCCGTGAGCTTCCGAGCACTTCGCCAATGGCTCCACTGAGCCCGGTGACGTTGTAGCCGAGTCCGCGCGTGCCGAACTGACCAAAGTAGGTGAGGTCTTTCCGTAACTGAGTGGGCTTGACGCCAGCGGCTTTCGCGAGCGCTTCGGAAGAGACGGTTTCGATCTTATTCTCCTTCAGCCGCTGGAGGCAGCGCAGATAGATGGAGAGGCGGTAAACGGTTTTACGGGGGATTTCGACTTTGCTAGGCACTTGTGAAAATTCACGAAGATGCGAGCGAAGTCAATTCCAAGCCAATAAACAAAAAGGCACCAAGTGGATACCACTTTGTGCCTTTGAGTAAAACGTGCGGTGAAATTACGCGTAGGAAGACTCAACACGCTTCGCCACATCACGGAAGCCGTAGTCGTTGTTGTAGATTTCCTTCAGGCAGTTCAGATACTCGTCCTTGTTGCCGACCTTCTCATAGACAAGGCCGAGTTCGTAGAGGAGTTCCTTCTTCTCGTTGTTGAATGCAGGGATTTCCTTAACGGCTTCAAGCATGGCGTTGAGCGCAAGGTCATTCATATTGAGCCTTTCAAAGCACCGTCCTAGCAGAAGCAGCGCTTTGTTGCGAATGTGCGGATTGCTCTTGGCCTGTTGCAATTCAGGGATGGCTTCACGATACATCTCAGCAGAGATGAGCACAGTGGCGTAGTCGAAACGGTATTGCTTATCCGTGGGATTACGTTCGACTTTCGTCTTGGCTTCATCAAGCAAGGTGGAGACGCGTTGGCGCTTGATCGCACGGATTTGTTCGCGCTTCTCCTCCAAGTCTGGCGCCGTCGGATCAGCTTCGATCTCGGCTTCCATCTGATGGATTTGAATGTCCGCGACTCGGTTGCGCACCTGCTCTACGCGGGCTTGCAAGGTCACATCACCGGGGTTCAGCGTTGAGGCCCATTCGTAATAGCTAAGAGCGCTGACGGGCTCTTCCATACGGTCATAGAGATCAGCGATCTTCTTGACTACCGCGATGTTGTTCGGGTCGCGATCATACTCGACGGCAAACTGGGAGAGCAGGCCTTCCATCTGCTCGCGGGTCATGCCCTGACGGGTGGCATTTTCGAGCTGCTGGGCCTCATCCGTGTTCTTCATGGCTTTGCGGAAGCCACCTTCTTCCTGCCAGCCCTGAGTCTTCATGGAAGTCTTCGCGGCGGCGTCTTTTTCACCCTTGATCGCGTCCATGTCCGTCGGGTCACGCTTGATGATTTGACGGTAAACTTCACTAGCAGTCTGCGGCTGATCGAACGCCATGTAATGCTCCGCGAGGCGGTGCATGTTCTTGGTGTTTTCTGGATGACCTTCACGGATCGTTTCCAAGGCAAAGGCAGCCAAATCATTCTTGGCGGCGCGCATCGCATAATCGTAGAGCGCTTGGTTGCCGTTCACGTTGTAAGGGTCTTTTTGAAAGACGTTTTCCTCAAGTTCGGCGATGGCTTCAATCGGGTCTTTCTTCAAGTTGCCCCCTGATTTGAAGCCAAGAGACATTCCGCCGCCGCCGCCAAAGAAACCCTTTTTCTGTGAC
>JANYJH010000261.1 GCA_025361865.1 Phragmitibacter sp. | reverse complement strand
GACAAACGCCTTGATCATCACGCGGGACTCCACTTTAGCAAAGCGGATGTCAGCACGTTTCAACCACGCGAGGGAACGCGCTATGACGCGATCCTTTCCGACCTCAATGGGGATGGCAACGAATCCATCCAGCACGTCATTCGCCTAGCCCGCTATCTCAAGCCGAATGGCCTCGTGGTCTTCACGCTGAAGATGCCGGGCGTGGAGACGGTAGCGGAGACCGTCGCGCTCTTCCACTCGGTAATCGGCTCTGCGTTGAAAGCGGGACTGAGTTTGCTCGCGAAGACGCATCTGACTTATAACCGACTGGAGTTCACCTTGTTCTTTGAGAAAGCTCGTGGCGCAGACCACCGTTGACTGCGCATGAATCGACGCCATTTCATCAACAACGCCGCCGCCAGTCTCGCTATCACTTCGATGGGGGCAGAAGCCTCCAGCAAGCTCCGCGTCGGCCTCATCGGTCACACGGGACGCGGGAACTATGGGCACGGCATTGATACGATGTGGTCCTTTTTGCCAGAGACGGAGATCGTCGCCATCGCGGATGCGGACGCCACGGGGCTAGCCGCAGAACTGAAGAAGCTCAATGTGACCAAGGGTTATGCGGACTACCTGAAGATGCTCACGGAGACCAAGCCGGACATCGTGGCCATCGGACCGCGTCACATTGATCAGCATCGTGACATGTGCCTTGCTGCCATCGCTGCGGGAGCCAAAGGCATCTACATGGAAAAGCCATTTTGCCGTTCGCTGGCGGAAGCGGATGAGATCATCGCAGCAGCGGAGAAGACGGGCACGAAGATCGCGCTCGCGCATCGCAATCGCTATCATTCGGTGCTGCCCGTCATCGCTCAATTGATCAAGGATGGAGCGCTCGGCCAAGTGCTGGAAGTGCGCGCTCGCGGGAAGGAAGACAAGCGCGGCGGTTCGCTCGATCTCTGGGTGCTCGGTGGGCATGTCTTCAACCTCGCGTGTTACTTTACAGGCAAGCCGTTGTCATGTTCAGCGACCGTCTTGCAAGATCATCGTCTCGTGACCAAAGCCGATGTGAAAGACGGTGATGAGGGCATTGGCGTGCTCGCAGGCAACGAGGTTCACGCGCGCTTCGAGACCGAAAGCGGACTGCCTGTGTTCTTTGATTCCGTGCATGATGCAGGCACCAAGGAAGCAGGCTTTGGCGTGCAGCTCATCGGGAACAAAGGCATCATTGATATGCGCATGGACGAGAATCCCTTCGCGCAGTTCCTCGCGGGAAATCCCTTTGATCCGGTGCAGGAACCGCACGCTTGGACGCCCGTTAGCACCGCAGGCATCGGCCAGCCGGAGCCCGTGGCGGATGCCTACAAACAGGTGATGAATCACGCCGTCGGTGGCCTTGATCTGATCGCTGCAATCCGAGAAAACCGTCAACCCCTGTGCAGCGCGTATGAGGCGCGCACAGCCATCGAGATGATCAGCGCTATCTTTGAATCTCATCGGCTAGAGGGCCAGCGCGCGGCCTTGCCCCTAAGCACGCGAGTGAATCCGTTCACGCTGCTTTGATCAAGCCGCCAGACTCGGGTAGTCCGTGTAGCCTCTCTCACCAGGCGCATAGAAGGTCGCTTCATCAGGTGTGTTCAACGCCGCCTCCTGCTGGAAGCGAAGTGGCAGATCAGGATTCGCGATGAACTTCACGCCAAACGCGACGGCATCCGCCCAGCCTTCCGCTAGGGCCTTATTCGCGGTGTCTTGAGTGAAGCCGCCCGCCGTGATGATGGCGCCCGGATAGAAGGCCCGCAGTTCACGAGGGCCAACACCCGCCACCGCCCCGTGAGCGATGTCTTGCGCCGTGACCTCCGTGATATGGGCATAAGCGAGGTTCAAGGCACTCAGTTCCTTCAGCACATAGCCGAAGGTCGCGAGCGGATTGGAGTCATGCATGTCATTGAAAACACCGCCGGGTGAGAAGCGGATGCCCACGCGATCTGCGCCCCAGACACCGATCACGGCCTTCGTCACTTCCAAGGTCAAACGCGCGCGATTTTCCATGCAACCACCGTAGCTGTCCGTGCGTTGATTGGTGCCATCGCGGAGGAATTGATCCAGCAGATAGCCGTTCGCATTGTGAATCTCCACCCCGTCAAAACCAGCTTCCTTGGCGCACTTCGCCCCGTGAACATATTCGGCGATGATGCCCGGAATCTCTGACAACTCCAGCGCGCGCGGCGTGATGTAATCCAGCATCTCCGTGCCCGTGAAGATCTGGCCCTTGGGCTTAATGGCTGAAGGCGCGACGGGCAGAATGCCGTCCGGTTGAAAAGCCGGATGCGAGATGCGACCGACGTGCCAGAGCTGAAGAAAGATGCGACCACCCGCCGCATGAACGCCACTCGTGATCTTCTTCCAACCTTCCACCTGAGCCTCAGTAAAGATGCCCGGCGTGTTCGGATAGCCAAACCCAAACGGCGTCACAGAAGTGGCTTCCGTGATGATGAGTCCTGCGGAGGCGCGCTGCTTGTAGTATTCAGCATTGAGGTCATTCGGCACGTTGCCAGCATCAGCGCGGCAGCGGGTCAGAGGGGCCATGAAGATGCGGTTCGGTGTTTCGATAGCACCGAGTTTCAGTGGAGTGAAGAGGTTGATGGAGGACATGAGATAAGCGGATTAGCAGATGTTTACGCCAGTCAGTGATGAGTAGGACGATCAAAATAATGAAAAAACCAGTGAGTCTCAGGTAGCTGAAAGAGGAGTTCGCGCAGCAGGCGTCAACAATTTCGCGCCCTTGAGCAGACGACAGAACTCCTTCTTCGGCAGCCTCTGATGCGGCCCTTCTTTAGCCTCGGCATCAGCCAGCGTCTTGAAATCCACGGCCATTCGTTCGAGATTTACGATGCGGAAGAACTGGTTTCCCTTCTGCCATAATTGATTCTGCTGTAGCGTCATTCCCCTTTCCTACGGCTCCCGCCAGCAAGCGCCAGTTCAAAAACTACGGAAGATGAGGAGAAATAGTATTTCACTCAGCATGATAAGTGTTATATTTCTGTAAAATGGAACCCAAAAGGAAGGCTACGGCCGCCAAACTAACACGAGTCGCCCTTACGCTGCTGGCTTTGGCTTTGGCCGCGCTGCTATTCTATTTCGTGCTTCTCCGTGAGAACCAGCTCTTTTGGATGAACGTCGGAGGCTATCCGGTGTGGCTTCGGGATGTGGTGGAGTTTACATACTACCCTCTCTTCTTCGTGAATCTGGCAGTCCTCATTAGCCTGAGCATCCTGCTGCTGGCCCACCCGCCGAACTCTGCAAAAATCATGTGGGTGGAAGCGGGGATGATCAGCTTCCTCTGGGGATGTTGCGGGGTCATTTTCGTGATGACCATCGCGAACAATGTCTGCAACATCATGGAGGGTCGCCCGCTGCACGGGCATTTTCTCTCGGAGTCGGATCATCAATGGCGTTAAGAACTGGGGCCAAAAGCTACTGCCTTGGCGGCTTCACCTCACGCACCGCAGCGCCGAATTCCTCACTCAACACCAGCACACTGAAGCGCGTGGCTTGATCAATCTCACCCGTGCTCAGGCTAAGGTAATCAAACTTCCCGCGCAGATCCGTGTAGCCGTCCTTGTAGAATTTTGACTGGCCGTTGATCTCCGCAAAGACCTTCACATAGACCTTGGAGAGTGGCCGCTGATCCTTCGCGTGCAGCACCTGAAGGCGACCGTAGTTCTCGCTGACCTGAATGTTCAGCTCGTTGGCGTAGTAGGCATGAGCGATGGTTTTGCCAGCGGACGTGATCTCAATCAAAACATTGTTGCTATGGTAATCACGCGGCAGGGCGATGACGTGCGTCTCACGATCCGCTGGCAACACGACGCGCTCACTGCGGTTTGGCTGAATCATTCCAAAGCGTCCCGTGTCCTGGCCGACGAACGGCGCGGTGCTGAACAGGAACTCCAGATCCATCGGGTAGTAGTTCACGGTGACTTCCTTAAGATTGTGATAGGCGAGTTTCACCTCCTTGTTCTCGACGGTGAAATCAATGGTCGGCTCCGTGGTGGCCAGCGCGTTCTGCTTCTGCTCGCGATCATCTTCCTTCACGTTCACGGGCTTCTTGCCTTCGATCTCATCCACTTGCGCGAGAAGTTCCGTGAACTTCTCCCGCCAGCGATCAACTGGATGCTTCGCGTTCATTTGCGCAATCTGTCGCGCAGTGGCCACGTCCTCCTGATACAAGGCGCACACGGCTTTCATGTAGTCATGCTGGAGATGTTCGGTGATCTTGGCTGCGTCCACCTTAGCAAACATGGCCAGCGCTTCTTCCACGCGGTCTTGCAACAGCAGGTAATAGGTGACCGCGAGCCGATCTTCATCATTGAGCGCGACACGACAGGAGAACCAGTTTAACAGCTCCTCATACTGCTCGCTGAACCGATCATTCAAAATGCTGTGATCCGCTCCCAAGCGATGAGCACGGGCATTAATGAGCGGGCTGTATTCGAGGTGCTGATAGGCATAGCGCTCCACCGGATTGATGTTGATGAGCCTTGTTTCAATGGGCCCGATGTCTTCCATGAACTCATGCTGATGCAGGAGGAAATCACGCAAGGCCACCGAGTCATTATGCATGAGCGCATAAGACCAAGTGGTGCCGTGATAGGCGCGGCGCTTCGTGAGGAGATCGAGCGACTTCTTGTAGAAGCTGGCGTCCTTCAATCTCCAAGCCATGCGGTCAAGATTAAGCTGATGCACGTTGTGCTGATCAAGGAAGGTTAGCACCTCATCGGCTTTGGCAAACTGGCTGATGTAGTCCCATGAGCCCGTGTCGAGCTTAGTCAGCTCATCCACGACATTGAAGGTGAACGGCTCTGCAAAGGCCACGATCTTCTCGTTCTTGGACACATGCACGGGATGATGCGCGAACTTGCCCGCTTTCGGAAAGTAGAAGAAGTAATCCATCGTGTGGGTTCGATAAGACTCCAGGCGCAGCGGTGCATTGTTCGTCGCCTTGGAGCCGAGCACGGGGATCGCTCCCTGCGGAATCTGGATGAGCAAATCGAGCTTCTGCGTGGATGAGGTGGGATTCGTGACCACGACCTGGCAGCCATAGACGACGCCACTCAGGAACTCTTCGGTGACGAACTTGTCCTGTTTCTCGCCATTACCGCTCTCGGTGTAGCGGTCACCATTGCGATAGAAGTTCTGGCTCACCAGCAGGCGCGGCGCTTCTTTATCAATCTCCGCAGGCTTGATCTCACGATGGAAGAGGATCATGCGATCCGTCGGCGTGAGCGTGAGTGAAAGGTCTTTCACTTCGGCTTTGGGCTGCTTGGCAGAATTCGGGAACGGAAGATCGAGCACAGCCAAAGCGAGCATCATCTCCGTGAAGCTCGTCGAAGCTTCAGCGACGTGGCTGGACAGGAAGCCGCTCTTCCCGTCCCACAGCGCGTAGTCTTTCCAGAAGGCATTCACTGAAACGAGTTCCGCCAACTGCTGCTCAATGGGCACATGATAGTAGTTGTTCTCCGCCCATTCCTGAGTCGGTTCGAGCTTGCGGTAGAGCTGTTGCTTGGCCACTTCACGGCGTGCCTCCTTATCACGATCCACTGATTTTTGCTTCTCGAGAAAGCCGAAGTCAGCATCGGATTTGAGGGCACGCATCGGCGCATCTTTGGCAGCATGTGCGATGGGCTCGGCTGCGCTGGATTCTTTAACGATCAAGGTTGCCGCAGAAAGCGTTGTCGCTCCCGAAGTGGTATTACCGATTGCATTCACGAAGCCACCTGCGGCTTTGCGTTCCGCAGGTGCTGAAGCAGCGAACGCATCAGCAGGGGCCGCCATAGGAGTGGGAGCCGCAGGGGCAGTGGCAGGATGCATGGTGCCCTCATTTTCCGTAAGCTGACTCGTTACTCCCAGCTTCCCAGCCGCGCCACCCGCCATCTCGCCACCAGCAAGCGTGGTATCGAAGAGGAGCATCATCGCCTCCACATTCGGTGGCAGCAGGTCTTTCAAATCACTTACTTCACGGGCCGTTGCCGCCGCTTCGTCAGGGTGACGTTGAGCCAGCAAAATGCGCTCGACGATGTTCAGCCGCTGGTAATTCCAAGCACGGAGATAGCCATGCAGATCATCGCTGAGGAGGTAGTGATCCATGAAGGTCTTATCCTTCTTGTTCGCCAGATACGGCAGGATCACCGCCTTGAAAAACTCGGAGTCTTTGCGTTGGAGGAAGAAGCTCAGTTCGTGGCTGGCATACTTGGAATAATGCTCGCGCTTCTTCGCGGCATCGAGTGTCGGCCAATCCAGCAGGAAGGAGAACTCCGCCAGCGTGGCGTTGTTGGAAAGTGTGCGGTAGAGATTGAAGATGCCACCGAGGTCCGTCTGTGTCTCGAACTTCGCGGTGACGGCGTGCTTGATCGTGAATGGTGCCTTCTTCTCCAAGATCGAAACCTGATTCTGCCGCGTGAAATGGCCCTTCGGATCAAGGCCGTTCCGCAGGGTGAGGTCACGCACCTTGGTCTTCGCATCCGGCAGCGAAAGATCGCGCATGACCGATGAGGAACTGTTCACGGCGAGGACGCGCACGAACTGTCTATCCCCTAAGTCAGACAGCTTCACGGTGACATTGCCGTCCTTGTCCGGCGTGAGATTGAAGGCGGTCAAGCCCGTGTCAGCGAGGAAGTCGATGTTGCTGATTTCTGGACCAGCCGTGTAGCCTAAAGCGTTCTGGCTTCCTACTTTTCGTCCTGCTTGCTTCATCATTCCCGCAGCGCGTCCATCATCAGCCCGCTTAAACTCATCGCCGAGCTTTGCTTCATCAATGGCCGTCTCTGTGGTGCGCAGAACCCAAGGATTCAAAAGCAAACCGGGGCGTGGCAACATGCTTCCAGGGAACTTCTTCGCGATGCGCCGCTCCAGCACATAGCGATACTCTTCACCCAGTGTTCGGCCTGAAACATAGAGCGTGCGCAGCCCGCCCGGTGTGCCGAGAAGTGGCTCCAGATCAGGCGCGCTTCCCATGTCTGCAAAGGCATCGAAGCCCGGCAGGAAGCGGCTCGCGAGCACATGCACGCGTGTGTCCTTCGTAACATTTCCAATAGCGAATGTGACCGCTGCATTGTCCTTCGTTACGCCCATGACTTGCAGCGGCGCAGAGGGTTTCGCTTCGAGATGTCGCGCATTTCCGATGAGCCAACCCGAGGCCGCAGTCCCTTGCGTGACGCGGATCGTGACTTCCTTGCGGTCGCGTCCATAGCGCAGGCTGTAGTCCCCCGCTTCGAGTCCGCTGATGAAGAGATAGCCTGTCTTTACTGAGGCTGTCTTCTCTGAAAGCGCGCTGCGGATGAAGCTCCCATTCCGCAATTCCAGCAACGAAACCAAAGGCGACACCGGCTTCGCTTCGCCATCCATCCAAGGCAAGGCAACTTCCTGTCCGACCACCACATGGATGTTCGAGGGCCCATCCGCACGATCCACCGGAAGCGACCAGTAGCGCGCGAGTCCATCGGGATTGCTCACTTGAAGACTGGAGACTCCATCCAAGGCCCCCAGCATCACTGCTCCCGTAGCGTCTGTTTTGAGATGATAAGGGTGATCTTCACCGAACTCGGGCCTTCTTACACGCACGATCAGAGCCCGCTCGGAACGTGGCTCCCCGGTGCGACCAAGCTCTTGAAGAACGTAGTTTGAACCGATGCGACTCAGGAATAAATCCGAGACATATTCAGTTTGGTCCTTTTGATTCAGGTAAATGGAATGGCTCGCTTTGAGTGGAACCTGACTGCCCGTGATCAGGCTTTTCACTTTGCCTTCGAGATTGAAAGTGAGATTGGACAAACGCTCGGGCACCGTGATTTCGACAGTGGTTTCCTTGTCGCCAAAGAGCTTGAAATCAGGCTTCACTATGGACGATGCCACCGCATCCTGATTCGATGAGACGATGGTGAGCTTCACTTCCTCCAAGAGCGAGAGATCAATCGGCGCGCCGTTCACCGTAAGCGTCGGACGGATGGCGATGAGCGCCTTCTTTCCAGCGATCAAGGACTCGCGCGCCGCATGGAAGCCTGCATGAAGAGCGTAGGTCTCGCCTTGTAAATCCAGGTGCTCAAGCTGCGTGAAGCCAGAGCCATCGCCGAGAATCACGGATTGACGACCCGGCTTGTTCGAGAAGGGAATGACGATCTCGCCATGCTCATCAGAAGCGTAACGCTGCGTGCCCAGCAAGGCGTAAGCCTTCGCCACGGGCTGGCGCTTCTCATCCAAAACGGTGACCGCTGTGCCTGCGCTGCTGGGCCTCGTTACGAAGTGAAGCTGCCCTTTGCGAATCAGAGCACGGCTGCTTTTGCCATTACCGATGAAGTCCACCACCCAGACGCCACGACGCGCTGGAAGCTCATCAAATTTGAACGTGCGCTTCACGCGCAGCACAGGCGCATCATCATAGCTGAGGGATTGTTGCTTGTTCGCCACGAGCCCGTCGAGGTTAAGATCAGTGCCGATCTGCGAGCCATTCACGCGGTAGAAGTTCTCCGTGTTGATCTCGAAGACATTGACCATGAGCTTCGGCACATTCTTCACGAAGATGTCCAAGTTGACGGTGGCTTCTGGCGCGATGACTTCAGGATTCGTCGGATCGAAATCAAGATCAACACGGGTGCGCAAAGCCTGCACGGATGAGGGCGAAAGCATGGAGAACCACTGCTCCGCACTGCCCACTCCATTGATCAGTTTTGCTTCCGCGAACAGCTCATTCAGATACTCGTGAGCGATGTATGGCGCGAAGGCTTGATCATTGTTTGCCGTCTTCAGGAAGTGAAGCAGATAGCTGCGCACCAGCGGTTCATCATCACCAACGGGACGGCAGGAAGTGAGTCTGGAGAAATCTTCATGGAGGTTGGCGGGGAAACGAAACAGCTCGATATTCTGCCGATACTTCTCGCTCACGTAGCCCATTTGGCGGGGCAGCTTCAGGTATTCGCGAAAGCGCTCCTCATTCTGCTGGCCCCGCTTTTCATCTAGCACGAGCCGTTGATACAGCAGATGCGCCTTGAGCGAATTAAACGAAGGCGACAAGTCCTTCACGAAGTTCCATGTGGCCTCCAGCCAAGCCTCACGCACAGCCGTATCACGCTCCATGTCCACATCGGCATTGGGTTTCAATCGCGCCAGCCAAGTCTCCACAAACGGCGTGGAATTCGAGAGGCCTGGCCTCGCTTTGCGAAGCTGCTGAAGCTGATCCATGAGCAACTGACGATGGATGGGAAACTCCCCGAAGCCCCGTGATTCCTTGGTTCCAAGGTCTGCCAGCACGGTTTCCAACAAGTGCGGAACGTCTGGACGCTTCACCCGAGCGAGTAACGCGCGACGTTGCTGCTCCGTGAGTGGCGCGTTGTTCGTCAGCAGGTATTCCAAACCGATATCCGTCACCTGTGAGGCATTCAGATTATGTTCATCAAATAAGGCGCTGCGTTGGAACGAGTCGATGGCGATGAGGTTAGGGTCGAGCTGCGTCGGCAGATTCGGCTTTGGATTGAGCGTCTCCTGCTGATGATTGAACTCCACTCCGAGCGCTTTTTTCAGGTAAGCAAGCGTGGCTTGGGGGTCAGTCTCACAAGTGAGCAATGCCTGACGGCTCTTGATTTGATGAAGCATCGGCGAATCCGGAGTCCGCTTAGCCCACTGCCTGATGAGTTCCTCAAACTCCTTCTTCCGGCCCGTATTCTGAAAATGCAGCGCATGGTAGAAGTAGTAGTCCTCAGTGCCCGCGATGAGTTCCTTCAAGACCGCATCCCGATCAGGAGCCAGCGCGAATTTTTCAACGAAGCCAATGGGATGCTCAGCCATGAGCCCAGAGAAGGCGAATAAGGAGAGCGTGGTCGTGAGTAAAAAACGTGAGTTCATAAGCGGACGGATTTGAATTGGCAAAAGTCTGACAGGAAAGCCAAGCGAGACCAATCACAGAATGCGACGCTCCCGACTTCCTGCATGACGAACTGAATTCGCTTATCTTGGAAAATGGTTCTATATCCTGCTCAGGGAGAACTCTTTATTTCCCCAGCGCGGCGAGCACTGTGCGGAAGTTGTTCAGGCCAGCCTCAATATTCTCCACGATCTCTTCGGCGAGGTCTTTGGGGTCGGGCAGATTATCCAGATCGGCGAGGCTGCGATCCTTGAGCCAGAAGAGATCGAGGCTCGTCTTGTCGCGGGCGATGATCTCGGCGTAGCTGTATTTGCGCCAGCGGCCCTCGGGGTTCTTCTCTGCGTCCCACGTCTCCTTGCGCACATGGCGGTTCGCGGGGTGGTAGCAGGTCTCGAAGTCGGCCAGATCCTCGGCTCGCATGGGCTTCCGCTTCAGCGTGTGGTGCACGTTCGTGCGGTAGTCGTAATACCATATCTCCTTCGTCCAGGGTTCCTTGGCGGTCACATGGTTGTCAAAGAAGAGGACGTTCGCCTTCACGCCATTGGCGTAGAAGATGCCGGTTGGCAGACGCAGGATGGTGTGGAGGTCGGTGTTCTTGAGCAGGGCCTTACGGACCGTTTCACCTACGCCTCCCTCGAAGAGCACATTGTCAGGCAGCACGACGGCGGCGCTGCCGGTGGTCTTGAGCATCGTGTGGATGTGCTGAAGGAAGTTGAGCTGCTTGTTGGAGCTCGTCGCCCAGAAGTCCTGCCGGTTGTAAACAAGGTCGTCCTTCTCCTGCTCGCCTTCCTCATTGGTGAAGGTCATGCTACTCTTCTTGCCGAAGGGCGGATTGGCCAGCACGTAGTCGAAACGTTTACCATTGTCGGCGATGAGCGCGTCATTCGGGGAGATGAGACTGTCGCCATCAATCTCGCCGATGTTGTGCAGGAACATGTTCATCAAGCACAGCCGCCGGGTATTGGCGACGATCTCATGACCGAAGAAGGTCTCATGCTTGAGGAAGGCCTTCTGCGCCTTGTTCATCTTGTGATGGGCAAGAAGATGATCATATGCGGCAAGGAAGAAGCCGCCGGTGCCGCAGGCGGGATCGGCTATGGTCTTGTCCGGCTGCGGCCTCAGGCAATCCACCATGACTTTGATGAGGGCTCGGGGCGTGAAATACTGTCCAGCCCCCGACTTGGTGTCTTCCGCGTTCTTCTCCAGCAGGCCTTCGTAGATCTCCCCTTTGGTATCGGCACCGAGAACGATCCACTCCGTCTCATCCACCATGTCCACCACGCGGGCGAGCTTGGCGGGGTCCTGGATCTTGTTCTGGGACTTGGTGAAGATCTGGCCCAGCATGCCCGTCTTCCCGGACAGCTCCCGCAGCACCGTCACATAATGAACCTCCAGTTCAGCACCCTTGAGCTTCTTCAGCGTGGGCCAGGAATATTCCGGCGGGATGCCAACCTTTCGGCTGTAGGGCGGGCGGCTGTATTCATCCGCCATCTTCAGGAAGATGAGATAGGTGAGCTGTTCGAGGTAGTCGCCATAGCCCACGCCGTCGTCGCGCAAGTTTGTGCAGAAGCCCCAGACTTTGGAGATGATGGAATCAGTGCTCATTGGAAATGATGATGGGTAATCCGGCTGCCTTCCGTGGTGGTGCTGGAAACGCATCCCCACAGTGGTGTAATTTCAAGAGAGAGG
>JANYJH010000230.1 GCA_025361865.1 Phragmitibacter sp. | reverse complement strand
CGGCGCTCATGCCAGCCGTTTTACATGTAGGGCAAGGGTTTCTTTTCATATCCAATGGAAAACGCGGGAGCGGAGAGAAGAAGCCTTGCTGGGGAGTAACTCACTCTAAGCGTGGGGTTTAAACGCAGAACTCACCCGTGCGAAAGGACTAAGGAGGCCCTGAGGCGCTGTTCAGGACATCCCCTGACCCCGAGGCGTCTCCCAGCTCTGGGAAGTGCCTCGGGAGACTTTACAACGCGTCCCCCACGTCTGGGAGGTGCCTTGGGAGACTTTACAACGCGCCCCCCACGTCTGGGAAGTGGGTTTGGAGAACGTGAGACAGGCTGCCAGCCTGTTCAGTGCCTTTAAAACAGGCGGGACGCTCGGTAAAAGGTAGAGCAGGCTTACCAGCCTGCTTCCTCTCCCAGGCTGTAAGCCTGGGCTACCTTAAGGAACAGGCAGGCTGCCTGTATCACGTTCTCCGGCTTCGGATGTCCTGAGCCCTGTCCGCCCTAAAAAAACACCCGTCTAACCGCGAAGACGCGAGGACGCGAAGTTTTAGCTCCTCAATCATCCTCATTCCTTCGCGACTTCGCGCCTTCGCGGTTCATTACCCTCACGCTACCCGCCTGAGGTGTAAGCCTTAATGGGGCATCAGGGCGGGCTAAAAGAGTTGTCAGACCCGGAGCCGCTACCTACGCTCGTGGCTATGAAGCGCTTAGACAAACGACGCCGGCACTGGATGCAGGATGTTTTCTCCTCCCCCTACGGCTTGAAAGAGAGCTTGGGCGTCATTTGGCGGAACGCCTTCCCTGCGGGTGATCTCCAGGAGAGTCTGCGCTCCAGCCCCCAGCATGTGATCGTAACGCCGGACCTCCCACCGCTCCTGCGCGTCGGTTTGGTAGGAGACATCATGGACCTGCACAAGCGGGCGCTGCAATGGGATAAGGCCGTGCCCGCTTTCTTCCGGGACTGCGATGTGCTGGTGGGAAACTTGGAAGCCATGATCGCGGTGCGGAAGACGCGCTCCAGCCAGGAGATGCATGAGACTTCCATCATGAACTGGCTGGGGCTGCTCTGCGATCCTGAACGCTTCTGCCTGAGCGTGTGCAATAACCACGCGGCGGACTTCGGCCCGCATACCTTTTTGAGCACCTGCCGGAAGCTGACGGCGGCGGGCTTCCAAGTGTTCGGCCAGAAGGAGCAGCCCTATGTGGACTTCGGGGAGCACCTGCGGGTGATCACGGGGAGCATGTGGACGAATATGCCGTGCGACTACATCGCTGACTATGATGACCTGGAGAAGCATCTCCATGCGGAGCGCTTTAACTTGTTCTATCCGCACTGGGGTTACGAGATGGAGGCGGAGCCAAGGGCGGGCATCGTGAGTGAAGGTGAGCGCCTGTTGGCCAGAGGGGATGCCCTGGTGGGGAACCACAGCCATCTCCCCCAGCCGGTGCGGGTCGCGGAGATTCTGGGGCAGCGGAAAGTCCTGGCGCCCTCGCTCGGAGACTTCTGTTCCGGGGAGTCCAAGGCCATCTACCATCATGGCTCGATGCTGAAGTTCACCTGCGGACGCACCCCGACGGGTGCCTGGGCGGTCGGGGAGTTAGACTGGCGTCTCATCGGCACGAAGCTCACGGAACTGGCGGTGCAAGTGGTCATACCGCCGGACCTCCGAGAGGTGGCGGCGACCACGGAACCGAGGGCCTGAGGGGGGTAGCGTGAGGTTTAGGGAGAGAGCACGACCTTGATACAGCCGTCTTCCTTATCCCGGAAAGTCTTGTAGGCGTTCGGGGCTTCTTCCAAGGGGAGGCGATGGGTTATGACAAAGGACGGGTCAATGGCCCCGGACTCGATCTTCTCCAGCAAGGGTCTGGTGTAGCGCTGGACGTGGGTTTGGCCCATTTTCAAGGTGAGCCCTTTATTCATGGCCATGCCCAGCGGCATCTTGTCGATCATGCCAATGTAAACGCCGGGGATGGAGACGGTGCCCGCCTTCCGGCAGCAGTAAATGGCCTGCCG
>JANYJH010000200.1 GCA_025361865.1 Phragmitibacter sp. | reverse complement strand
TTCACGCCGCACCGGGCAGGCCAGCCTCGCAGACTTGCGCGCCATTCCTTGGGTCTTCTCATGGAACCAATGCCGCTTCTACGTCCCCGGTTGGTATGGCGCTGGCAGTGGACTAGCCTCTCTCAGCGAAGCGGAGTTCGCCCAACTAGCCAACGAACTGCGCTCCTGGCCGTTCCTCCATTACGTCATCACGAACATCGAATCCTCCCTCGCGAGCACCGATGGCAATCTTATGGCCGCCTACGCCGGACTCGTCGAGGATGAAGTGTTGCGAGATCGTCTCTTCACCCAAATCATGAACGAGTGGAACCTCACCCGCGACATGCTGGAGAAGCTGCGCGGCGGAGCCCTAGAGAGCAAACGCCCCCGTATGTGGAAGACGCTGCAACTCCGTGCGGAAGCGCTCGACACGCTGCATCATCAACAAATCGCGCTGCTCAAGCAATGGCGTGGCCTAGTGAAAAGTGGAGATGAAAAAGCCGCGAATGCGCTGCTGCCGGATGTGCTCTTAAGCATCAACGCCATCGCCAGCGGTCTGCGCACCACGGGCTAAAAGGTAACATAGGCTTTCAGCCTGTGGGTAGAACAGGCATCCTGCCTGTTTACTGATACGGAACATGCTAGAAGCATGTTCTACCCACAGGCTGGAAGCCTGTGCCACTCTCTGCTCACACCTTCTTCCACACCATCCCAAGAAACAGCGGGAACTCATTCCTCGCACGGTTCTCCGCCCTCGCTCTCGGGCCGGGCTCGCTTTCTTTATCCGAATAGAACTCCTTAAACCCTGAGAGCATGAAGCCCGCTGCGAAGGCTTTGGCCATCAGATCCGTCAGGCTCAAATGAAAGGACGTGGTCGTCTCGCTGTCCTTCTGACCAGGGTGCATGATGATGGGGATGGTCATCGGCTGACCATAGGCATCCAGCCGGCGATACTGAATCTTCCGCTCTTCATCGAAGCCCCAACTCGTCTGGCGTGGGATGCGGAAGCAGGGATGGTTCATCACCCAGAGCATCCGTCCGCCGGTCTTCAGAACGGCTGCGGCGGAGAGACACACTTCATCCAGATGCGGCATGTTTTGCAAGCAAAGGATGGCGGAGGCGGCATCGAACGGGCCTAGATCACGCACCTTCGCCGCATCCCGATGGAGATAGTGGATGGGCAGTCGGCTCTTATAAGTCTTGGCCTTGGCGATGAGGGTGGGGGCGGCATCTATGCCAGTGACATAGCAACCTTCCGCTGAAAGCGCGCGTGAGAAGACGCCCTGACCGCAACCGAGATCGAGGATGCGCTCATCCTTCATCGGCTGAAGCAAAGCGAGCGCGTTCGGGATGACGACGCGCTGATAAATCTCGGAGCCGCGTTCGCCCAGAATGCGGTCATACCAGTCCGCAGACTTCTCCCATGAGGTTCCCTGTTTGCGCGCAGGCGGGCTGGCAACGGGACGCTTGGCCGCACGTTCAGTCGGGCGTTGGGGCTTGAAGCGGTCGTTACGGCGGGGCAGGCTCATCAAAGAAGGGATAAGGGACAAGGGATAAGGGTCAAGGAACAACTGACGCAAGAGGCCGTAGCCTGACTCTCCAGAGTCGGGGGCAGGGGAATTGAACCCCTATCCATTTACTGATTCCGACTCTGGAGAGTCAGGCTACTTCCTTCGGAATCATCGCTTGCAGAACGGCATGGGAACCGCTTCGATGACACTGCCGATGGCCGAAGAATCAGCACTCCCTAACCCGCTCGCCAAGCCGCTGCATGAGACCTTGTGGCAGCGTCTGATCGCGTATCCGCTGGTCCAGCAATGGGGCAAGGAAATCGCGCTGGTCCTAGCCTTGCTGCTCACGCTGGCGGCTCCGTTTTGGCTGAAGCCGAAGGATGGTGTGGCCTCGACTAAGTATGACCGCCGATTGGTTATCATATCCCCGCACAATGAGAAAATTCGCAATGAATTCAACGCGGCGTTCTCGAAGTATTGGAAGCAGAAGACGGGCGAAAAAATCTACCTGGACTGGCGCGTGCCGGGGGGGACGGCGGAGATCGCGATGTTCCTACGTTCGGAGTATGCAGCGGCTTTTCAATACCACTGGGAAACGAAGCTGCACCAGACGTGGACGAACACAGAGGCCATGAACTTTGCCAATGGCAAGCTCAAGATCACGGACGCAAAACTGGACGCGGCACAAACGGCGCGGAAGGCGTTTCTGGATTCTAATGTCTCCTGCGGCATTGACCTCTTCTTCGGTGGTGGCTCGTATGATTTCCAGACGCAAGCGAGTGCCGGGCTGTTAGTGGCCAGCGATGCGAGCGGTAAGTATGGGCTGGCTTCACTCTTCACGAAACATCCTGACTGGTTTCAAGACAGCGTCATCTCTCAGAGCGTGAGTGGCGAGCCTATTTATGACGCGGGAAAGCGCTGGATGGGCTGCTGCATCTCCAGTCAGGGCATCGTTTTCAATCGCGATGTGTTAAAGCGATTGGGCTTCAATAATGATCTCACGCAATGGAAAGACCTGGGTGATCCGAGACTGGCGGGGCAGGTGGCCTTGGCTGATCCGAACAAGAGCGGGACGGTGACGAAGGCATTGGAACAAATCATCCAACAGCAGATTTTGCTGGCTTTGGAGGAGCTGAAAGCAAGCCCCGAAAAGGCGAAAGAGATGGAGACGGAAGCCGTGCGTGTGGGCTGGGATCGCGGGCTTCGGCTCATCCAACGCATCTGTGCGAACTCGCGCTACTTCACGGATTCCTCCACTAAGATTCCGCTCGAAGTCTCCCAAGGCGATGCCGCGGCTGGCATGTGCATTGATTTCTATGCGCGATCCTTTGAGGAACAGGTGCGCAAGAGCGATGGCACCACACGCATCGGTTTCGTCTCGCCGCTCGGCGGTTCTTCTGTCGGCGTTGATCCGGTTGGCCTGCTGCGTGGCGCGCCAGAGCCGGAGTTGGCCACGGCTTTCATGGAGTTCGTTCTATCGGAGGAAGGGCAGAAGCTCTGGAACTATCGCGTGGGAGAAGCAGGTGGGCCGAAACAGGCGGCGCTGCGTCGTTTGCCCGTAAGACGTGATTTTTATACCGAAGCGAACAAGGCTCTGATGACCGATCCGAAGGCCCTGCCGTATGAAGCGGCGAAGTCATTCAACTATCATCCTGAGTGGACGGATTCGCTTTTCAATGTCATTCGCCTGCTAGTGAAAGTATCGTGCATCGAAACGCATCAGGAGCAAAAGCGCGCTTGGCAGATGTTGATCGAGAAGAACTTTCCGCCCAAGGCCACGGCATTGTTTGAGGACTTCAAACTGGCAGGTTATACGAACGCGCAGGGCATCGCCACTAACTTGAATCGCAAGGACAAATCACTGGAGATGAAGATGACGCGGGAGCTGAGCGCAATGTTCCGCAGTCAATATGAACGGGCCTATGAACTGGCGAAGCGTGGCGAATAACTCACTGATTTACTGACCCATGAGCCGCGCCTTTTCTTACACTGTCTTCATCGCGATGAGCGTCTTCTTCGGATGCTTCTTCCTGTTCCCGATCTGGAGCACGGTGCAGGTGGCGTTTGTTTCCCCGAAGGGCGGTTTCACGTTCGATTATGTTTGGGAAGTGTTCCGTAATCCGCTCTATCGCGAAGGCTTACTGAACTCGTTCTTCATCGCGGTGTGGTCCACGCTGGGCTGTCTCGCGGTGTCGCTGCCCTTGGCTCGGCTCTTCACGCGCTTTGAGTTTCCAGGCAAAAACATCCTGAATTCACTGGTGATGCTGCCCATGATTTTGCCGCCGTTTGTCGGGGCCATCGGCGTGCGGGCGATCCTTGGTCAAGCTGGAGCGGTGAACAGTTTACTGATGGGCTTGGGCTTGATGAATCGCGATCATCCGACGGACTGGCTGGGCAACGGGCAGAAGGTCGGCGTGGTCATCATGAACGTGCTGCATCTCTATCCGATCCTCTATCTCAACATCGTCGCGGCCTTGTCCAATATTGACCCGGCGATGGAAGAGGCGGCGGCGAATTTAGGCTGCAAGCCGCAATCGCGCTTCTGGAAGATCACGTTCCCGCTGATCATGCCGGGGATCTTCGCCGGTGGCACCATCGTTTTCATCTGGGCGTTTACTGAACTCGGCGTGCCTTTGGTTTTCGATTTCGATCGCGTCACCAGCGTGCAGATTTTCAACGCGATCAAGGACATCAGCGGGAATCCTTTCCCGTATGCGCTGGTGGTCGTGATGCTGGTCTTCACGGTGCTGCTTTATGGACTGAGCAAGCTGCTCTTTGAACGGAGCAATTCCGGTGGTGGTGGGCGGGCGACGATGGCTCGGGAGACGATCAAGCTGCCGAAGCAAGCCGCGTGGCTTTGCGTAGCGGCCTTCATCTTCTGCATCGGGCTTTCGGTGATCCCGCATGTGGGCGTGATCCTGCTTTCCTTTTCCACGGATTGGTATCAAACGGTCTTGCCAGAGAGTTTGACTCTGGCTCATTACAAGCATGCTTTGGGGAACGACCTCACCTTAACAGCGATCTCCAATAGCTTGAAATATGCGTCTTTGGCGACGCTGCTGGATCTGGTGCTGGGCATCGGAGTGGCTTATGTGACGGTGCGCACGACGATCAAGGGGCGGCAGCTCTTGGATGCCATGGCGATGCTACCTCTGGCGGTGCCGGGGCTGGTGCTGGCCTTTGGCTATCTGGCGATGGCTCGCGAAGGGCAGATTTTCCATGGGTTGATGCTGGGTGAGAATCCGCTGATTTTGCTGGTGATCGCCTATGCTGTGCGGCGGCTTCCCTACGTGGTGCGTTCCGCCAGCGCGGGTTTCCAGCAAGTCAGCCCTTCGTTGGAGGAGGCGGCGCAGAATCTTGGCTCGCCCCCTCTGAAGGCGCTATTCAAAGTGACGCTGCCTCTGGTAGCCCCAAACCTTATCGCAGGCGGTCTGCTCGCGTTTTCCTTCGCGATGCTGGAGGTATCAGACTCAATGATTCTCGCGCAACAGGCAGGTCATTTCCCCATCACCAAAGCCATCTATGCTCTGGTCAGCGCCCTGGGAGACGGTCCTTATATAGCGTCAGCGCTCGGCGTGTGGGCGATGGTTTTCTTAGCAATCACCCTGCTGGGCGCGGGATTGATCTTAGGGAAGAAGCTCGGAGCGCTGTTCCGGGCGTAAAAACACCTTGCCAAAGGCTCCCCCCTGTGTTTGTTGCCTTCCCCTGCGAGTCAGCCTAACTGCTGTCGGTCTTTGGGTTCTGCCTTTTTTCGGAAAGATGGAATGCTCGCCCCAAAGGTAACCCAGCCACTCATCTAAAATACAATGTCAGTTCGTCTAGCACGTTTTGAAATGCCCAATCGCCTCGTTAAGAACGAAGCGGTTAACAATGAATCCTACGGCCAGTTTTTCGCTGAGCCCTTTGACCGTGGCTATGGCCACACCATCGGCAACAGCCTCCGCCGCGTCCTTCTTTCTTCCCTTGAAGGTGCGAGCATCACTTCCGTCCGTATTAAGGGCGCTGAGCATGAATTTTCCACGCTTCCCGGCGTAGTTGAAGATGTCACTCAAATCGTTCTCAACCTGAAGAAGGTGAAGTTCAAGCACTTCGACAGCAAGGAACCCCGCCTCCTCCAGCTCAATGTGGACAAGGAAGGCATCGTCACCGCTGGCGATATCAAGGATGACAATCACTACCAAGTCATCAACAAGGACCAGATCATCTGCACGCTGGACCGTAAGGGCAAGCTGGAAGCCGAAGTCGAAGTCAAAGTCGGTCGCGGTTTTGCCTCCGGTGAAGATAACAAGCGCCCTGACATGCCAATTGGCGTGATACCGATTGATTCGATCTTCTCACCGGTGACCCGCGTGAAGTATGCGGTTGAATCCACTCGTGTCGGTCAGAACACCGATTACGATAAGCTGATCCTCGACATCTGGACCGACGGTCGCGTTGAGCCGCATGATGCGCTTGTTCAATCCTCCGCGATCCTTCGCCATCACCTCGACGTATTCGTAAACTACGACGACAACCAAGTCGAGTTCGACGCTGCTCCTGAGGCGCAGAGCGAAGAAAATCTTGAGCTTCGCAAGCTTCTCAACATGTCCGTCAACGAGATCGAGCTTTCGGTTCGTGCGGCGAACTGCTTGAACAACGCCAACATCACCAGTGTGGGCCAGCTTGCCATGAAGACCGAAGCTGAGATGCTGCGCTACCGCAACTTCGGCAAGAAGTCCCTCACGGAAATCAAGGAAAAGCTCCTCGAGCTTGGTCTTGGTCTTGGCATGAAGTTCGACGGCACGTTGCTTGAACCTCTACCTGGCGGCGTTTCCATGCTGCGCAACGCAGGCGGCTTCCGTCGTGAAGACGAAGATGAGGCAGATGCCGACAGCTTCACGAAGCTGATCAGCGCTAACCTTCCAGACGAAGACGAAGAATAGGCCGCGTGCAGTAGCTAAACGATCAAACAGACATTCGACATGAGACACCAACGTAAAACCGTCAAACTTCAACGCACGCAGAGCCACCGCACTGCCTTGCTGAAGAACCTGTGCAAGAGCCTCATCGAGCATCGCCGCATCCGCACCACCTTGGCCAAGGCCAAGGCTTTGCGTCCCGTGGCTGAAAAGCTCGTTACCCTGGGCAAGCGCAACACGCTTCACACCCGCCGTCAGGCTTTCGCCGTGCTCCGTAGTGAGACTTTGGTGAAGAAGCTTTTTGAAGAAATCGCCGCTGCTTCAACCACCCGTGCTGGTGGCTACACCCGCATCACCAAGCTAGGCCAACGCATGAGCGACTCCGCGCCGATGGCTTTCATCGAGTGGGTTGACGCTTTCGTAGGTAAGGGCTTCGTTGAAGTTGCCGATGAGCCAGCCGTGGTTGAAGTCGAAGCTGAAGAAGTGAAGACACCCCGCGCTCCTCGTAAGAAGAAGACGGAAGATTGATCTGACCTTTAGCAGACTGCTTTATCGAGCGCGGTAGCTGCGAAGCTGCCGCGCTTTTTTTGTGAGCTGCTTTAAACTACTTCGTCGCATCCACCCAAGTGCGGCCTGTGCCGGTATTGATTGAAGTGGTTAGGCTGGTGTAGAGAGAGGTCAGCGCGTCTTCAGTCTGCAAGACGTATTCAACGGTGTGCGCGTGGGTTGAGGCGGGATAGTTCTTTACGACCTGAAGTTTGCCCAGACTAGGAGAAGTTTTAGAGGCCACCGTCTGTTGAATATCCTTAAGACGGTCAGCGGCGATCTGCACGGAGGAGATCGGCGTGTCTTTGCCAACGGGTTCCAGATAATAGAACCGCGCCACGACTGCGGCATCTGTCCCGATGGTCACTTCCACGACGCGGGCCACGGAATCAGAGATGTATTCGTGTTTGGAAGCTGAGCAGATGCGATCCAGCCTTACCATATAGTGGCCATTCGCGAACTTCGCCTGCCAGAGTCGTGGATTACTGGTCTCATCATGCGCTGCTTGCGGTGCAGAGGGGGATTGTGCGTGTAAGTCGGCGACGAGAAATGTGGCGGCGAGAAGAATGGCAATGGATTTCATAAGTAAAACGAAGTGAGCGAAGCATGACACACGTTCATTTGCTTGGGAAGATCGAATCGAAGTCGAGGCGAGGTTCGATCAGGAAACAAAGGCAGGATGTCCATGCCACAAAGGCTCTCATTTTTTTTAGAGCGAATTTTAAAATATAGTTCTGCCAAACCTATATTTATGATTGACCAATCTTAATTATAAGATACTTGGTATAAAAATCATCTGGAATTTTATGAGCACTACTACCTATCCCGTCAATGCAGTTGACAGAGTGAATCCGTCACTCGTTGAGACTGAGACAGTTCGGTTCATGCAACAGTCCAGACAATTTCCGGGTCAGAAAAGCCCGAATACATCAGCAAGTGACGGCGCTCTGGCAATATCCATCAAAGTAGCGCGGATAATGGATCGAATTGAGGCCGCTGACCTTGCGCGACAATCGACGGATTACGAATGGGCGGGCCAAGAATACGGCTCTATTTTAGAGGAGTTGGAAGACTTTGGATACTCCCCCGGTCTCAAAGCTCGCGCATTGGTCGGGCTCGCTGTTTGCGCGGATGTCGCCCATCGTAAAGAAGACGCCGTTTCAAGTTATGAATCTGCGGCAAAGATTTACGACAGTATGGAGTCCTCTGCTCATTGGGGCACACACTCAGCTATTTTAAACAATTTGGCCATTCTTTATCGCGGCTTGGACCGCTCCGTGGATGCTGAAGCCTGCTACGTCAAAGCCATCAACAAGCACGAAAAACTGGCAGAGGCCTCGGATTCAGAGCACCTAATCCTGCTTTATGCTAATCTGGCTTGTCTTTATTATAATATCGGGCTCTACGACCCGGCGATTATGATTCAGACGCGTGCTTTGAAGTTGCGTCTTGAAGTTCCTACTCCTGAAAAGACCAAGCTGTTTGAGATCCTGCGTGCTTTGGGAATCTTTCATGTCCTTGCAGGCAATCTGGAGGAGGGCATCAAGCTCTTGGAACGTGCGAAGGAGATCGTGCGTAAGCTAATCCCACCTGATTATGAGGCGACAGTTGAACTACTGGTTAATCTCGGTTCTGCCTACATCAGCTTTGGGAAGCCTTTGGAAGCGTTGAGCATTCACGAGGAAGCGGCTGATCTTCTGGAGCGGACGAAGGGCAAAAACGATTTATTATTGGCTCAGGTGCTCAAGAATACGGGCTACCTGCACAGTGTTTTAGGTCGTCAGGACAAGGCTTATGAAGCCAACATCCGCAGCCTGCGCATCCTTAATGACAATCCTGCTGGCGAAGACACGGCACGCGCTGAGGTTTATCATAATCTGGCGACCGTGTGTGATGCGCTGAACCGGAGACAGCAGGCTGCTGCGTTCCGTCAATGTGCTCAAGATTTGCTGCACGCGGTGGCCGCAGATTGTCGAGATAAGATCATTCATGCCACGAAGCAAAACGAGTCGCTTCCCAGCAATGCTAAGACGCCCTTCAATGCCGAGCGTCTCTTTGTCCGCTTTGCCGTCAGCGTGGAAGCTCCTCGCAGATCCCGTGGGAACTTGACCCCTCCGCTGCGCACGGAAACAGTTGAGTTTGCGCTCTGATTCAGACGACACTTTTCTACTTTCAATCAGCCCTGAGGAGTGATCCTTGGGGCTTTTTGTAGCTGATTTCAGTCATCCTGAATGCTTCGGGTAGAAGACCGCGTATGAATCGGTCCATGAAGTCGTTTTTGCTCCCCGCTCTCTTTTGTAGTCTCGCCCTGTGTAGCCATGCAGCGCCTAAAAAAGGGCAAGCCAAGCCCGCAGTCGCGGCGGTAGCCTTACCGGAAGTGAAGCGCATCGTTTTCTTGGGGGACAGCATCACGCATGATGGGAAATACATCGAATACCTCGAATCGGTGCTCCTCGCAGACACCGAGAAGCATTATGAAATCCTCGATCTGGGTTTAAGCAGCGAAACGGTCTCAGGGCTATCTGAGCCTGGGCACGCAGGTGGTCAGTTTCCTCGGCCTGATTTGCATGAGCGACTGGATCGTGTGCTTGAGACGACCAAGCCGAATCTGATCATCGCTTGCTATGGTATGAACTGCGGAATCTATCAACCTCTTGATGATGAGCGTTTTAAAAAATTCCGGGACGGTATCCTTAAGCTGCGTGAGAAGGCAAAAGCGGCTGGATCAGACATCATTCACATCACCCCTCCGACCTTTGAGCCAGGGGCCTCTAAGAAAACGCCTTTTTACAATGATGTTCTTGGCGCTTATGGAAAATGGCTACTCAGCCAGCGCAGCAAAGGCTGGAAGGTCGTGGACATTCATGCGCCGATGAACACTTACATCGCTGAGCATTTGAAGAAAGATCCTCAATTCATGCTGGCCAAAGATGGCGTGCATCCCGGCGAGGAGGGGCACTGGCTCATGGCGCAGCAACTTCTGAAATCTTGGGGCGTAAAAAGCGACTACGTTCTCGCTGATTTTAATACACCGACGGGCAAGTTTTTTGCCCTGCATGAATTGGTCTCCAAACGATTGAAGGTCCTAAGTGCATCGTATCTCAGCGCGGCTGGTCACAAGCGACCAGGCGTGGCCGCAGGTCTTCCCTTGGAAAAAGCGCAAGCACAGGCGGAGGAACTCACCCAGCGCATCGAATCTCTGAAACACGGGGACAGCAAACCCGCCGCGCAGCCGATCGAGGTCATCAAGAAGGCTGAGCCTACTTCTCCACAGGCTCAGGCCACCCCAGCTCCCTATCCGGGCACACTAGGAGATTGGCATGGCTATGCGAGCTACACCTTCGAGGTGGATGGGAAACCCGTCACCATCGTTGCGCCTAAGGAAGCTGCCAAAGGCAAACCGTGGGTCTGGCATGGTGAGTTCTTCGGTCACAAGCCCGACCCGGATGTCGCCCTTCTCGGCAAGGGATTCCACCTTGTTTACATGAAGCTCCCAGACATGCTTGGCTGTCCAGATGCGGTTCAGCATTGGAATGTGTTGCATAAAGAACTGACCAGTAAGTATGGCTTCGCGCAGAAGGCAGCTTTGGTTGGCCTCAGTCGCGGAGGCTTGTATTGCTACAACTGGGCAGCAGCGAATCCGACCAAAGTGGCCTGCATCTATGGCGATGCCCCTGTCTGCGATTTCAAAAGCTGGCCCGGCGGTAAAGGCAAAGGGAAGGGTGACAAGCATAACTGGGAACTCGTTTTGAAGCTCTGGAACTTCAAAGACGAGGCCGAAGCTCTGGCTTACAAAGGCAATCCTGTGGATAGCCTCGCGCCTCTTGCCAAAGCGAATGTGCCGCTACTCCACGTCTATGGTGATGCCGACGACGTGGTGCCTGCGGATGAAAATACGCTGATCATCGCCGAGCGTTACCGGAAGCTGGGCGGCACCATTGAACTGATCGCAAAAGCCGGCGTCGGCCATCACCCGCATGGGTTAGTGGATTCCACGCCGATCATTAATTTCATCACACGGAACTGCTTAAAGTAGCCCTATCTGCCCAGAGGGATTGCTTGAGGCTCTCCGCGATGTTTGCTTTACATTCGCGATCAAAGCCTGCATGAATTCCGCATTCTATGAGCCGCCAAGACAACATCGAAACCTTCTTCCGCGACGGCAAGACCGTCATTCTGCCCATTGACCACGGAGTCGCCATTCCAGTGCCGGGTTTGGAAAATCCCTTCCAGTTGATTGAAGATTTGAATCCCTATGTGGACGGCTATGTCATTAATCTCGGCTTGGCTCTGCGCACGGACGACCTTCTGACGGGGAAAGGAATCTGTCTGCGAACGGATGTTTACAATACCCGCACCACCGGCAAAGGCGCTGGCAGCATCAATGTCTATGGCATGAGCGAAGCGGAGATGGTCGGTGCGACGGGCGTCATGAACATGCTCTTCCCCTTCAGTGACAATGAGGAAGCCATTACGCAAAACTGCGCTGACCTCATCAGCGAAAGCTTAGACGTGGACATTCCCGTCATCCTCGAAACCCTGCCGTATGGCCTTGGACAAACGGATAAATACACCGTTGAGAACATCGGCTTTGCCGTGCGCTTGGCCGCCGAACTCGGCGCGGATGTGGTGAAGACCGCCTATCCCACGAACGGCACCGTGGATGACTTCAAGAAGATCGTTGAGTCCTGCTATGTCCCCGTCATCGTGCTCGGTGGCGCGGCTATGAACAACGACCTCGACCTCCTCTGCATGGCTCATGACGCCATCAAGGCCGGAGCCGCAGGCATCGCGATGGGCCGGAATGTGTGGCAGCATTCATCACCCATCGCCATTGCTCGCAGTCTGTTCGCCATCGTGCATGAAGGCGCGAAGGTGGAGCAGGCCTTGGCCTTGATGAAAGAGCCGATTTAAATCGGTCTCGCAGATGCCTAAGAATTTGAAGCGGGAAGAAGTCTTCTCGCTTCATCGTTTATAGATCACCCACCATGAACAAAACCTTTCCCATCGCCTTATTGGCCGTCGCCGTATCCCTCGTTCATGCAGAGCCGAAGAAGCTCGCGCTGGACTTTGAAGCAGCGACTGAAGGCCCGCCACCGAGTCAGGTCATGGTCGTCGAAGGAGCCATCACCGTGATCGCGAAAGACGGCAACAAAGTGTTGGAGATCGGCCTTGATCCTTTGGTGGATGCGAACGCCCTGATCGGCGATTCTGCCAATGGAAGCGCTACCGTAGAAACGCGCGTATTTGCGAGCAAAGCGGGCCGTAGCTACCCACGCTTCGGCATTGGGGTGCATGGCCAGAGCGGTTATCGCCTGATCATCTTCGCGGCCAAAAAAGAACTGCAACTCGTGAAGAGTGATGAAGTCATCAAGTCCGTGCCGTTCGAGTGGAAGACGGATGCTTGGACCAAGCTCAAGCTCGAAGTGAAGAAGGTGGCTGAAGGCAAATGGACCATCGCAGGCAAAGCCTGGCCCGCTGATGCAGAGGAGCCTAATGAGGCGCAGCTCACCCATGAAGACGCGACGCTGAAAGGTCAGGGCAAATGCTCCATCTGGGGCACCCCCTTCGCAGGCACGCCGATCAGCTTTGATGACATCAAGATCGAGATCGAATAAGCGTTAAAGGTTCGCAGAAAGAGAGATTTCCATTTGCGAAACTCGCCGAACTCATTACTATCTCGCTCCCCAGCCGCCGCGAGGCACTCGGGAATGGTTTTGGAGTTGTAGCTCAATTGGTTAGAGCGCTGCCCTGTCACGGCAGAGGTTGCGGGTTCGAGTCCCGTCGATTCCGCCATCCTTTAAGAGGATAGGTAAAGATTGTTGAAGCCGTTAGCGCCCCCCTCATGCGTTTCCCTGAGCCAGCAGGGTTTTCTACTGGAAAGCCTTGCGATCACTCGCCCTTGTAATTGCCTTTCCTGGGACGTGGCCCGAATCTCAAAGTCATTCGCCCTATGAGTCGCTACGCCAGCAATCAAGAAGTCACGCAGTTCTTTGCCTCTCATGGCATTGAAGTCACCAACGTGCGTCGCGAAGGTCTGCTCCGCCATCTTCGCGTCCAAGGGCAACCACTCACCCTGCCCATGCCAGCCAGCCCAGACGAATGCCTGCGCATCGTGAGTGCTTGCATCGCTGGTATTGCTGCTTCGAAGGATGAATCACTGATTTAAGGCTGCCTGCTTGGTAAAGAGGGCGGCACTTGCCGATTAATGGCTCGGGCCGCCCAAAAAATTTAGTTGATTGAAGACGAGTCATCGTTACTCATGTCATTCATGGACACTCCATCACCATCATCTGCGCCCGAAACATCCAAAGAAAAGTGGAACCGTTGGGGCGACAAGACCAAGAAGGTCATCCTCGTTCTTGTTGTTCTTCTCGTCGCCATGATTTACTTCGGGCAGAAGATCATAATGGGCACCAAATACAAAGTCAGCGACAAAGAGTCAGTCAATTATTCCGAAAAAGCGACTGAGGACGACGCCAAGAAACTCGGCGAAATTCTCAAAGCCGACGGGTATTTCTCCGGGGAGAGGGAGATGGATGTGCTCCTGAAAAAGGATGATAAGGAAGGCACCGTTATTTCCTTCGTGCTGTCCAACAAATGGAGCGATCCAGAGATCGTGAAGGTATTCAACACCATCGGCGAGGACATTGCGGCCAAGGGCTTTGGTAAGCCGCTCATCATTCGAATGCTCGACGAGCATTTGAACACGAAGAACGATCTCACGGTGAAGTGAGGGGTTGAAACGGGTCAGGCGACATGGGGCGACCGATAACACGCGCTATAACAACCAGCCAGCCACCATTAACGCCGCTCTGGGGCAATTGGCGCTCGATAATAACAGGCATGGGTGCCAATAAAATGCCCTAGGCTCCTCATGCGCCCGACTTATCCCAACCACTGCTCCTTTCCGTTTCAACCCGGCAAAGACGGTGCCTGCTTCGGCAGGGGCGGTGTCGTGACCAAAAACTGGCGGATTTTCTCCACCAGTTTCTCCTTATAAGTCTTGCCTGAGGAGTAACTCGCGGTCAGCGGCAGCTTGGAACCATCTAGCCTAACCAATTCGATCCGGTAAGTGCGGCCTGCGGACTCGGCCCGTTCGGACGCGGTGGCCGCCTGCTCTTGTAGCACCACTCCGCAGATGGCCGCCAGCGGATGCTCCACGGGTTTCGCCCCAAAGAATCCTTTGCCGCTGATCTTCAAGGTGGCATCCGCCTTGTCGAAAACATAGGTGGAGCTCCCAAGCAATCCGAAGAGGGCCTTGGATTCGAGCACGAGAAGTTGGGGGGTATCCTGGACGATATTCATGGGAGCGCAGAATGTATCTTATGAAGTCGACAACTTAGTGCGACTTCATAATGCGGGCCATGGCAGGCGGCAAATTCTTTTGCCAAATCGGTCATTTGAAGATGCCGCCGTTAATGATGATGCTCGGCTTGTCCCCAGGCAGCAGTCCGATCACAGCGGCGAAGTGCTCGCCGGAATCAAAGTCCAAGAACAATGTATTGCCTGTGACCTTGTAAGAGCCCCGCTCTTCAGCACTTCCATCCGCACTGGCACCGAGGACGCTACTGTGCATCGTGCTTTTCCCTTTATAAACCACGCTGCCGTTGCTGCCAAAGATGTAGGTCCGAGAAATGGCGGTGTCACGAAAACCAAAGCTCTGCGCGAAACTGCCTTCCAGCTTGAAGCCCGCCGCCATGGGCGATTGCACACTGGCAAACAAGCCATTGATGGTGTTCAGCTTGCCGTTCAGATATTCCATCGGCCACTGCTCCTTATTCCCATTAGCAAAGGTGACTGAAATCATATTCCCGCTTTTGACATAGGTGCCGGTGTTGGCAGGTGCGGCCTCTTTCTCCTTGGCATAGTTCAACGGATCGACGCCGAACTGGGGATCTCTAACAAAAGTGCCGTCGTCTGCTAGGAAAAGCCAGGTGATCCGCAGCCCACCCGCGATGGAGTCCTCCAAATACAAGGTCCCGCCCACTCCCTGCCGCGGCTCGGCGCGGCAGGTGGTAAGAAGGAGGAGGCAGAGGCTGCAAAGGAGGCGTCTAAATTTCATAGGTGTCGTTGTGCTGAGGGGTGAATATTGGATAATCGTAGCAGAGCAAGAGCCACTTGCCGCCGTCTGGTCTGCTGAGGAGCGAAAGCTATTCAGTCGAACCGCGAAGGCAATGGCGATTTGCGCAACGAAGCTCAAACTCTTTCCTTCCAGCTTTCCTTGTTTCGCGGCTCCACCC
>JANYJH010000197.1 GCA_025361865.1 Phragmitibacter sp. | reverse complement strand
AGCTTCCAACGCGATAGCGCTCGGATGCTCTTCCCCAGAAAATGGCCAGAGTCATACCCACGGAGAACTCGAACAAGCGCATGATTGGATGAACATAAACGAAGTCAAGCGGCCCTAAGTGCAGCCCCTCGAGAAGCTTGCACGGATTGTGTTCTAAGATGTTGGCCCAAAAAGTAGCACCCCACGCAATCAAAAAGAACATAGGCAAGGCCCAACGCCAAATGTTCCGCCACCGACAAATGAGAACGGGGAATAGCAGGTAGAGGCCAAATTCCGTAGAGAGCGTCCAAGACGGTCCGTTAAAAACTGATGGAGATCCCCAGAGAGGAAACCAGCTCTGAGTCAATGTGAAATGAGCGGCAAGATGCCACCACCACAGATGACCGGACGCTTGATGCTGAGGAAAACAGACAATAACCAGGGCCAAAACAAAAACATGCACCGGCCAGATTCTTCCAATGCGCGCCATCCAGAATCTAAAAACTTGGTCCTTGCCACTGAGTTCCGCATAAATAGAGGCCAGCGTAAATCCTGAAAGCACATGGAAGAAGACCATTAGAGAGGGAATGCCGAGAGCGTAGAGCAGTCCATGATCCAAGTTATTCAGATAGCCGATGGAATGACCAAAGGCGACAGTAACTGCTGCCGCGAACCTAAGGGCCGACAACGAGGAAAAGTGCGGTGTTTGTCTCGTTATCACGTAGCAGAGCATACGGGCACAAGTATAATCTCTGGTCAACTACTGTGTTTTAAGCTTCAACGACAGACCAAAAGAATTCAGATTCGTTCTGGCTTGATCATCATACGAAGAATGATAGATAAAGGGTTCCACCTGTAAGAGATGCAAGTCCAGCCCTTAGCCTTTGCCGCCTGCACGATCGTTGCATCTAACTACTTGGCGCGCTCGCTAGTGCTGCATGACTCCCTCAAAGTCCAGCATCCAGAGACGGACTTCTGGCTACTGCTGATTGATGATGCTCCGCTCTCGGCCCTGTCGCGACAAGCGGTCGATCGCCGAGGCATTCATATTTTGCGAGTCGCGGAGATTCATCTTCCGTCAGTCGAAATCGACAACTTCCGTATGGCTTACGACCTCACGGAAATCTCCACTGCCTACAAGCCTTGGATGATGGAAACTGTCGCACTGCGCTCCGGTCTTCACGTCTTCTACATTGACCCGGACATCGAATTTTTTGCCCCGATGACAAGCCTGGTGGTCGCAGTTCAGACCCACGAGTTGGTGCTGACCCCGCATGTCCTGCACCCGATGAAACGCGACGGATGCCAGCCTGCGGAATCGGACATCATGGGCAGCGGTATCTACAACCTCGGCTTCCTAGGGATGAACCGGAGTGCGAGCCAGGTGATCGAATGGTGGAAGGAGCGGTTGAAGCGCGAATGTTACAGTGCGCCTGCGGAGCAGCGCTTCACGGACCAGCGCTGGATCGATTTCGCACCGGGTCTGTTCGATTGTTTCATATCCAAGGATGAGACGTTCAATGTGGCCTACTGGAATGCGGATGCGCGTCCGGTCGTGCTCCACGGAGGAAAGTATTCCATCAGGGGCAAACCACTGTCATTCTTCCACTACAGCGGGCTCAATGAGAAGACGCCCCATCTGCTTACCCGACATCATGCGGGCCGTCCCCGTGTCCTTCTCAGCGAGCATTCGGCCTTGACTATATTGACGGAGAATTACGTCAAGGCTGTTCACGCTGCGCAGCAGGAATGCGCGGATGTCGATATGGGCTACGTATTCAACGAATTTCCTGGTGGTGGCAGCATCGCACTGAGCCTGCGCCGCATTTTCCTGCGGGAGCTGGTCAGGGCTGAAAAGGAAAAGGAGATACCGCCACCGTCGCCATTCGGGCCAGATGGCGAAGAGCCCTTTTTCAACTGGCTTACCGAGAGGCTTGTCGTCCATGGAAACGGTGTTCCGGTTCCCCGCCTCTTCCTGCTCCTTCGCGAACTTCGTTCTGATCTGATCAGTGCTTTCCCAAATCCTACTGGCCGCGATGCTGATCGTCTGGTGGAGTGGTTTCAAAAGGAAGGCCCGAAGCAATTTTCCCTTCCTCGTCGGCTTGTTCCCGCTCCGATCCTTTCGGTTCAGAACGCACGCGCCAAGAACCTCGTTCCCGGACTTGAGATCATCGGTTACCTCCGCACGGAATCAGGAGTTGGACAGGCCGCTCGACTCTTGACGCAGGGTTTGCAGAATTCAGCTATTCCCTTCGGCACGCTGGTGGACACCTCACCAGTCAGTCGTCAGATGGATCCGTTTCAGGACCACAAGACTGATGAGCTGAGCGCAGAGGACGCCTATGAATGCTGCGCCCTATGCGTAAATGCTGATAGCGTGGCCTCGGTGCGACGCCGTTTGGGCCGCGATTACTTCCGCAACCGCCGTGTCGTGGGACTCTGGTTCTGGGAGGTGGAGACGTTCCCCAAGCATCTGAATCCGGCCTTTCAGGAAGTCGATGAGATTTGGGTCGCATCGGAATTCGTCCGCAACACCTTGGCCGCCATTTCTCCGGTGCCCGTCCACATCATTCCGCTACCATTTGGCATGGCGAAGCCATCATTATCCTTGGACCATCGTGCGGTGGGAGTTCCTGACGGGTTCTTCTTTCTGTTCAGCTTTGATTTTCATAGTGTTTTCCGAAGGAAAAACCCTCTCGGTCTCATAGAAGCATTCAAACTCGCCTTCCGTGAAGGCGAAGGACCAGCACTCGTAATCAAGGGCATCAACGGAGACGCTTATGTCGCTGACTTGGAGCATCTGCGTCATGCCGCGCGGGACAGGAAGGACATTATCATCATAGCCAGCTATCTGGACACGGCCACCAACCAGGCTCTGACCGCCGCATGCGGCTGTTACATCTCACTGCACCGCAGCGAAGGTCTCGGCCTGACCATGGCAGAAGCAATGTGTCAGGAACGGCCCGTTATCGCCACTGCCTACTCTGGAAACATGGACTTCATGAACGAGGGCAACAGCTACCTCTGCCGTTTTGAAATGAAGCCCGTCGGCCCCGGCTCAGCGCCTTATCCTGCCAAGGCGCTGTGGGCCGAGCCCGACCTCCAGCACGCGGCAGAACTCATGCGTCTTGTCTATGGCAGTCCGAATGAAGCCGCAGACAAGGGGCGCAGAGCCGCCTCCGAACTTGCTGCACGTTTCAGCTCAGAACGCTGCGCCACCGCTATCGAGGCACGCTGGCAGGCATTGCGTGCCATGAAACCAGTGGCTAAGAAAGAACTCACAATGGATGATTCAATTTCCCCTTCTGTCTCCACACAGGTCAAAACCCTGCGCAAAGCAAGACAGCGCCCTCTCGATGTGGACGGAGCCGTCCCCTCGTTGGGCTCGATCCTTTTCCAAGGGCCGCGCAAAACCCTGCGGAAAATGCTCCAGCGTATCGAGCGACAGCGCAAACTGTTCGACGATGCCGTTGTCGTCGCCACCAGCGATCATGACAAGCGCCTTGCCAAGTTGGAAAAGTCTA
>JANYJH010000188.1 GCA_025361865.1 Phragmitibacter sp. | reverse complement strand
GTCGGTGATGTTCGCGGGCTTGCCGCCGACCGCGGGGTCGAGCTTGCCGGTGAGCAGCAGGAGCGAATCGCGAATGCTCTCGATATCGAGCCGCCGCAAATTCGCGCGCCAGAGCAGGCGGTTGTCCGCGTCCGTCTGTCCGGCCCGCGCGGCGAGGGCGTTGTCGTTCGGATTCGCGCTCTGCTGATACGCGGCGCTCATGAGGATGAGCTTGTGCAGCTTCTTCAGCGACCAGCCGTTTTCCATGAACCACACCGCGAGCGTGTCGAGCAGCTCGGGGTGGCTCGGCAGTTCGCTCATGTTGCCGAGATCGTCCGGCTAACGCACGAAACCTTCGCCAAAGTGGTGCATCCACACGCGGTTCACGGCCACCCGCGCGGTCAGCGGATTGTTCCGGCTGGCGATGAGGCGGGCCAGCTCATAGCGTCCGCTGCCTTTGTGAAACGGCGCCCGCTCACTGCGGCTCAGGCACTCGAGAAAGCGGCGCGGCACAAGGGTGCCCGCCTTGTGCTGATCGCCGCGCAGGAAGATGTGGCTGTCGCGCGGGTCGGCGATGTCGCGGCAAATCATCGCGCAGCCCGGTGCTCCGGGGTGCGTCAGCCGCAGTTCATTGATCGCGGGAGTGGTGCGATGCGCATCAATCGCGCCGGTGGCCCCCATCACGCGCTGCCACGGCTCGTTGAACTTCGCCGTCGTGAAAAACTCGATCTGGTCCTCCGGCCGCTTGAACTCCTCGCAGTGCGGCACCGCGTAGATGCATTGCAGCGCCTGGGCCGCCTCGGCGCTCACCGTGTCGCGGGCATGCGGCGTCAGGCGCGTCTGCCAAAAGGGCGCGACGCTCGGCTCCAGCGTCTTGAAAAATTTCGCGTAGCGCGCTGCCACCTCATCGAGAGACGCAGGCTTGAGATCGCGCAGTGCGGCGACGATGAGCGGATTCGCGCCTTTCCTCGCGAGAGCATCGCGGAGCACCAGCGCGGCGCGTTCTTTCCACGCAGCGCCTTCCGCCTGGATCTCCGCGAGTGCGGCGAACGGCCCGAAGACCGGATGATCCGGCGCGAGCCGCATGGAATTCATGATCTCCGGCGACTCCTCCAGGCTGTAGCGTTTCGCCATGTCGAAGCGCCCGGGCGAGTTCGTCGGCTGCGTCTTCATCATCAGAATGCCCGCCGCGTGGGCAAAAAACTCCTCCGTGCGATCGCGCAGATGCGTCAGCAGTTTGCGCACACCTTCCGCCTGCAAAGCCGTGAGCTTCGCCTCGTAGTCCGCGATTTCGTCCGGCCGGGCGCGGTTGCGCAGTTCCGGGCGATTGAGCGTGCCCTCGGTGGAAGCAAAAATGCCGTGCAGCGAATAGTAGTCGGCAATGGGGACCGGATCGAACTTGTGATCGTGACAGCGCGCGCAGCTCACCGTGAGGCCGAGAAACGCCTTCGTCGTCGCATCAATTTGTTCGTCGATCCCATCGTGCGGATTGTCGAACTTCCGCCCCAGCGTGACGAACCCGAGCGCGGCCAACCGGTCGTCGTTCGGCTGGATGTCCGGCAGTTGATCCGCCGCGAGTTGCTCCACGATGAATTGGTCGTAGGGCTTGTCGTCGTTCAGCGCCGCGATGACGTAATCGCGATACGTCCACGCATACATGTAGCGGTAATCCTCGAAGCGATACTGCGCGCCGATGCTCACCAGCCCGCGCGTGTCCGAGTAGCGCGCGGTGTCGAGCCAATGCCTGCCCCAGCGCTCGCCGTAATGCGGGCTGCGCAACAGGGCATCCACCGCGCGTTCGATCACCGTCTGCCGCTGCTTTGCATCCGCGCCCGCCGCCTGCCAGTCGCGAGTGAAAGCGTCGATCTGCTCAACCGTCGGCGGCAGGCCGAGCATGTCGTAATACATGCGGCGCAGCAGCGCGTCTGGCGCGGCGGGGCGGGCCGGTGGCAAACCCGCAGCCTCCAACTTCGCGAGCACAAACGAGTCAATCCACGTCTGCGTCCAGCCATCGGTTCGCGTCTTCAGTGGCGCGATTGATTTGGGAATTTGAAAGGCCCAGTGCGCGCGCGCCTCTGGCGTGAGGCCGCTCATCTTTTTCACCGTGCCCTCGCGCGGGTCGGGCGCTCCCATCGCCACCCATTTTTCCAGTTTTGCGATGGTCCCGGCCGGCAGCTTGCCGCCCTTCTTTTTCGGCGGCATCGAAAGGTCCGCGTCGGTATAGCGCACCGCTTTGATGAGCAGCGATTCGTCTGGCTTGCCCGGCACGATGGCCGCGCCGGTGTCGCCGCCCTTCATCCACCCATCGCGGGTGTCCAGCGTCAGTCCGCCCTTGCTTTGGCCTTTCTCTGCCGAATGACACTCGTAGCAACGCTCCGCCAGCAGTGGCCGGATGTTCGCCTCGAAAAACGCCACGCGATCATCGCCCGCCGCGAACGCAGCGGTCGAAAGGAGGGCGAGAATAAGCGCGTGGCATTTCATCGTGTCTTATTTGCCGCCACGACGCGGTTCTCACAAAAAAATTTGTGAGACTTTAGCGCGAGTGGCAAACTAATGCGGATGCCGCCAAACACACCGCTTGAAACGATTCTCGACGAGATCTCTCGTGGCGATTCGGGCGCGTTCATGCAACTCGTGGAGGCGCACGGCCTCATGCTGCGCAGCTACATCGGCGCGCAGGTTTTCAATGGCAGCGACGTCCAAGACCTGGCGCAGGAGACGTTCATCGCCGCCTATCTCACGCTCCACCGCTATCAACGCGGCGAAGACTTCGGCGCGTGGCTGCGCGGCATTGCGCGGAACAAAGTGCTCATGCATTTCCGCAGCTCGCAGCGGCGCGTCGGCGCACTCGACACGTTTCGCGCGGAAGTCGCGGAACTCACCGCAGACGAACTCGAAACGCAAAGCCGAGGCGTCCGGCACGAGCAAATCGCCACGCTGCTACGCTGCATCGCGAAGCTGCCGGAGAAACTGCGACGCGTTGTCCGCGCGGGGCTTGATGGCGTGAAAGCGCAAGCGCTTGCGGACGAGCTGCAAGCCAGCGTCGGCGCGATATATCAATTGCACTACCGTGCGAACCAACTACTGCGCGAATGCATACAAGAGGAGTTGCACGATGTCTGAAGACCTCCACGATCTTATCTCTGCCTGGCTCAGTGCCGACCTCAGCGACGAACGCCGCGCCGCACTGCTTGCCCGGCTGCGCGACGACGCGGATTTTCGCGCGGCGTTTGTCGCGGAGGCGCGCATGTTCGCGATGCTGCACGCCGTGCAGTCGCCCGAGCCGCGCTGGCTCGCTGTGCAGGATGAGCTCGGACTCTCGGATAAAAGCGATGCGGCCTTTCTCAACAAGATCAGCGCCACCATCCGCTCGCTGCCACGGCCATTCGTGGCCGCATGGTGGCGGCCCGCCGCAGCGTGTGCAGCATGCGCCGCACTCGGCTTTGCTGTTCTGTTTTTCATCAAGCCGCACGGTTCCACGCCCTCGGTGAATACGGCCGAAAATCCCGCCGTAGTCGTGCGCTCCGATGGCGTCGTCTGGGCGCACGACACACCTCAACAACCCGGCGTGAATGAGGCCGTGAGCACCGGCGCGCTGCGACTCTCTGGCGGACGACTCACGCTCGCGTGCTTGAACGGCGTCACGCTGCATATCGAAGGCCCCGCCGACCTCACCTTTGTTAGTGCCGAACACCTAGTGTGCCGACGCGGCAATGTGCGCGCGCTCGTCAGCGAAGGCGCGCAAGGATTCACCATTGAGACGCCTGGTGCCGCCATCGTCGATCTCGGCACGGAGTTCGGCGTGAAGGTGGACGAAACGGGACGCTCGCAAGTCGTCGTCTATCAAGGCCAAGCGGAAGCGTCACTGCTAGCGCCCGACGGCAGCGCGCGACACACGCAAACTCTATCCGCACACCAGTCGGTGGAACTCGATCCACAGCAAAACAGCATCCGCAATGTGCCACCGCGTGAGCTACTGCCCGCGCCTGATTTACAAATCCCGCCCCTCCGCCTCGCTGCCGATTACGCGCAGCACATCCTTTCCGAGAAACCGCTACATTACTGGCGCGGCCCAATCAACAATTCCATCATCGAGGACGCAACGAACAACCGCGAAAACCTCGCCGTCAGTGGCAGCGTGCATTCCTCAGCCGACGGCAGCATTGCCTTCGATGTCGCCGACGCGAAGCAGTTCCTTCGGATGACGGGATCGTGGAAACCAGCGGGAGATTTTGCCATAGAGCTTTGGTTCGCGAGTGAAGCTTTCCACAGTAGCGTCCTCGCCGTGCTTCAAGCCAACACCGAGCCGCACGGCGAACTCTCGATGCTTGAACTCACTGGACGCGGCAGGAGCGCCCCTTCTAGTCTCGGCCGTGTGCGCTTCCTTTACCGCTGGCCGCCCGGTGGAAGCCACGGCGTGAATCTATACAGCGGTTCGCTATACCAGCCCTACCGATGGAATCACCTCGTCTGCCAGCGGCACGGCGCACAGATCGAGATGTATCTCAACGGCACTTCTGCTGGCGTCACACCGCTCGTTGGCTCCGAATCCACCACCACTTGCACCCTGCGCATTGGTCGCCTCAGTGAAAACTTACTCACTCCGAACGCCCGTCAGTTCCAAGGCCGCCTCGCTGAAATGGCCGTTTACGATCGAGCTTTGAGCGCCGAGCAAATCCGGGCGCATGCTGCCAAGTGAAGATGCGTTGCATGCCTTGGTGGCAGTAAGAGCACTTTCGTCGGCAAGCACACGTCCTTTACGATCTCTTCCACATTGAAGCACTCCCCAGCCAATACGGTAGCAAGTGCTGCGTGGCCAAGAAGCGCTTTGCCACGAGCTACGACAGCGCCCCTCTTCCTACTTGGCTGCGGTGAAATTTCTCTGCGCTATCCTCTGGGCTTCAATCTTGTGACACATGCCTAGGCGAACTGACCCGATTTGACGAAGTTCAAGATTTTAGCCGTGTCTCCATGAGCCGCCCAAACGGCACGCAGGAAATCAGCGGGGTGAAGGTGGTGTTTGCTCAAAAAGGCGCGATCTCCACCGCAACCGAACATAGTGTCAGGATCCATCTCGCCCCTCAGTTTGGCTTCGGCCTTCGCAATGATACGTGGTAACCAGACGAAGCCATCAAGGTCTGCCGTCTTCGCGGGCAGCTCGCTGGCGGCAACGATGTTGGTGCTTTCAACGCCCTTCTGCTCAACCAAGAAATAATCTCGGCGCGCTGCTGCGATCAGCAAGGCTGTCTCTGGCGAAGGCTCGCCCTCATCCGTCGAGCAGCAGTCCTCAACGAAATCAAAGAGCTCACGCGGCTTACAGCCGATGGCTTTGAGAAAATCAAGGTCTTCCGGCTCGAACCAATTGGTCGGGTCGGTATTGCCGTCATCATATTCTTCGCAACAACTTACGAAGAGTTCACCAAAGGCGGAGGCCCAGGAATAGGAGTCGATCATAGGAGGGAGGGTTCGAGTAGGGGATGGAGACTGCGCAGAACCTCGGAGATGCCGAGTTCACTACGCAGCCGATTCTTAAAGACACTTACGTTTGTAAAGCCCGCTAGCTGTAACGTTTGTAGAGCAGGGATGAAGTTCTCCCCAACCCGGCGGGGATAATGCGAGTCCGAGCCCACTACGACGGGGATTCCACGCTCCGCCATCATTCTCAACATGCTGAGACTGGGATTGATTTCCTTGTAGCTTTTATGGATGCCTGAGGTGTTCAATTCCATCGCGACACCCGTTTTGGCTATGCGATCCAGCGCAGCCGCTATCGTCTCCTGCCACTCTTCAAAATGCCAATTTCCAGGGAAGTAATTTTTGATCAGATCAGGATGGGACAAACAATCAAACAGCCCCGTTTCCGCAGACGCCGCCAAGTTCTCAAAGTAGGATCGGCGAAATGCGAACTCATCTTCGTCATCGAACATCGCGCGGTATTCCGGTCCCTGCCAGTGAACCGAACCCAGAATGTAATGGAAGTCCGCCCGTTCATGTAGCGCCTTAGCCCAGCCTTCAAGGCCGGGGAAGAAGTCGCTTTCCAGACCGAGCCGGACCTCGAGAATTCCCTCATAACGCAATCGGCAACGCTCCACCAAAGCCACGTAATTTTCGAATTCGGAGTCGCTCATCCGCACATGTGGCCAGAAACCGGACGGCATCGGGCTGTGGCAGGTGAAGGTGATGCCGTTCAAGCCCCTTTCCACCGCTTGTGCAGCATACTCCTCTGGCTCACCCCATGCGTGCTTGCATAGCGGGGTGTGCATGTGGGAGTCGTGATACAAGGGCATTTATCCTGCTATCACAGCCGCTACCAGACGCAAGCAAACGCTGCTCAACCGCGCGGCGTGCTCTTCAGAAACAGCCAGCCTTTGCCTTCCACACTGGCGATATCCACCTCGTTGGTCTTGGCTGCTGTCGGGCCGGGATAACAAAGCCGGAGAATCAATGGAACATCTTTCCACTTACAGAGGTCTAACTGTTGCAGCAGCGGACGGAATCGGGGGTCATTGGTCTCGAAATGAGCGTAGATGACGCCGTCTTCCTGCGGGTGTTTCAGCTTGAGTGTCGTCTGCTGGTTTTCACTCCTGAGCCCCTCTGTTTCATCCGGCCTTGAGGCCAACACCCGAAACATTTTAGGCTCCAACGGCTTCTGAGATTGAAAGTTACTCCAGCTCATTTCGCTGTAATGAACCGAACTTTCCCAATCCACGAGGAACCCTGAATCTGACTCCTCTACCACCACATGCACAGGAGGAGCTTCCTCAAACAATGCCTGCACATAAGCGAAACGATAGCCGGGTTCTTCAACGGGCATGGCCCATCCCATACTTTTCCACTGGCGTTTCACAAAGGGCTGTCGGGCATAATATTCTTCCATAAGCGGTCGCACACGGCGAGCATCCCGAACAAGGGGAAGCACTTCAGTGATGGACCGTGCTTCAAAGAATTCTTTAACCGTGGCAGCAATCGCCGTTTGCTTGGCTTCAATATTCTCAATGCCACTGCTGCCTTGTGTAACGGCTTCCGAATCACGACCTGTTTCCTTCCCTTCCCCTACTCGTGAAGGTGACTTCGGATTGTCCTTGATCGAACGTGTGAAATCAATGGCCCCCCTGTCATCATAGGAACGTCGATCCGTTATCGTTTGCGGTTTTCCCGTGATTTCATTGTGAACGATGGGCGTTCTGGGAATACCCCGTCCATCCGTCCCGTAATTCTTGGTAATGTAGTCCTCTTCGAGTTTCGGCTGGGTTCGATGATACTTGCGAATCGCAATAATTACCACGCTCAAAAGCGCGATAAAGGACACCACTCCGATAAACACTCCCAAGATGCGGAAAGTTATCTCCCGGCGTTTTACGCGGGTGATAATTTGCTGCTCAGTCGAAGTGTAAGACATAGCGGTAATGGAGCCGAAGGCGGGAATTGAACCCGCGACCCGCGCATTACGAATGCGCTGCTCTACCTCTGAGCTACTTCGGCTTTAAGTGAGCCATTAGCTTAAGAATAATTTCTGCTTTGTCACTCCCTTTCTGATGACAGAATTGAAATACACCCTTCCGATAATAATATAGCCAATCCTTCCTCTCGATTGTTCTAATCAGCCTTGCGAGCGATGTAGAGCGTAGCGATACCTAGGCTCAGAGGCATGGCGCTGGCATGAGCAAAACCATTCTTTTCCAGCATTCGACACATAGCCTCGCCAGACGGGAAACGCTCGATGGACCCACAAAGGTATTCGTAGGCCCGTCGCTCTCCAGTCAGCAAACCAGCTATTTTCGGCATGACCTGCCGAAGGTAAAAGAGGTATCCAGCGCGCAAGATTCCACTTTGCGGCAATGAGAAATCCAAGACAAATAAGACTCCCCCAGAGACAATCACGCGAGCCATCTCCTGAGCGGCACCTGTCCAGGAAGCCATATTTCGGAGTCCGAAAGCCACTGTTACCACGTCCACAGCCCCATCCTCAACCGGAAGACACATTCCGTCCCCTACAATTAGCTGTTCCAAGCCGCGCCTACTGGCTTCCAGGAGCATCGGCAACGAAAAATCAATACCCAAGACCGAAGCCTCAGGGCACGCGGACTGAATTTGACCCGCCAGATCACCACTACCCGTGGCGAGATCGAGAATAATTTTGGGTGTTTCTTTGGCCACCAAGCCAGCCGTTTTTCTGCGCCACAGCACATCAATGCCGAGGCTAAGCACATGATTGGTCAGCACATACCGTTTGGCGATTCGCCCAAAGGCACCGCGAACAAAAATTGCATCCTGCCCATCCGTTCCGGCCTTGTCTTTACCATCACCAGTCTCCATGCGTTCACATTCATTACACTGGTGGTGCTCACGAGAGGACTCGAACCTCCACAGGTCGCCCCATAGGATCCTGAATCCTACGCGTCTACCAATTCCGCCACGTGAGCATTTCTTGCAGCAGGGTTGTCAACATCGGCATGAATGAGATTTGATCAACAGGAAAAATCACTCTTCATGAGAAGGGTCAATCCCCGACTCTTCCCGAGGCAGGAGTTTGAACTCTAAAGAGGTAGTTGGCCACCGGACTTTGCAGACGGTTGGTCCCCGTCGTGGCTCTTGTCCTAGAAGCATTGGTATAAAAATAGAGGCGTCCATCATTACCAAAACAAAGTCCTCCCGGCCAGAGAAAGCGGGGGTCGGACACCAGAATTTGATACTTCTTGGTTCCGGCCTGAATCACCCCGATCGCCTTTTGACTCAAATCCGATACATAGATATTTCCTTTGAAATCCATCGTGATTCCAGCACAAAGCGGCTTGTCAGCATACTGCTCCACGAGGCCCGCTAACTTATCTGCGCTCAGACTGGCATTCCTCAGATGCTCCGTTTTCACCCGGTAGAGCCGGTTCGACCGAAGCGGACCGAAATACAGCCATTCCCCTTTGCGATCCAAGACCAGAGGGCTCACTCCGCCCATCGGATCAGCCAGACTGCCATCAAGCCGACGCGTCTCGATCTTGACACCATCAATCACCAAATCCAAGCCTTCGACCGGCATCACTGAAGGGTGTCCCTGCAAGACGCGCCGTGCGAAACCCGTGGTCAAATCAACGACTATCAGGCTGCATTCACCACCATTCGAGGGATCAGTCAGATAAAGAAACGGAGCGCCGGGATCAAGCGCCAAATCATCCGGCACCGATGAGGTAAGAACCGCCGGAGCCACCAGATTAATCACACGGTGCAGCTTCTTATGGCCATAGTCCCAAGCGATCACCCTCGGTGGCAGCTCGCTACGCCGCCCATTATCCAGCATCCAGACAACCCCATTTCCATCCGCTTGCATCCCACGCACGGCGTCGAGAATCAGTGGCTCATCCTTGGCTGCCTGAGCGATGGCAATCGTTGGGAAAGGCTTTGAATCCCCTATTTTGCTGACTTCAACGACACGATTAAGCGGCTTTTCTTCCTGACGGAGACTGAACAAAAAGTCTCCTTTGGGGGAAATGGTCAGGCCCGCAGGTTCAATGGGCAGCTCAAACACCATCTGCAAGCCTGTCTCGTCTGCGATGACAGCACCAGAAATGGCCAATCCAACGGCCGCGAAGACAGCGGTTTGCAGGATTGCTTTTTTGATCAAATGCATCATCTGGCGCGAGAGTGAGAGCACAACGCCCACGTTGCAAGCCTCCTTCAGCAATTACAAGCAACCTTGCTTGAAAAAACGGAGACAGGAAATGACCTGACGATTATCAAGTGATCCCGCTCTCGACGGGACACTTACCAATTCTTAATCCACGGAGCCGTTTTAACTGCGTCCTGCTTGATGTCTAGTGTTACAGAAGTGATCACATCGGAATTTCCGAACGACCATAGATCAAAGGTTGGATTGACCGATGTCGGAGTGGTCACCCCAGCGGCATCTCCCTTGGTATATTGGAAAGGATGGCCGAATCCATCCACCAGCATGTATCCATCATTGGTTTTCATGATCAACTGCTTCGGTAAGGCCGAGTTCATCGCGTTGGCGGCAATGGCTTTTAGATCGTCCGTGGACATGGTCGCAGGGTCTTTAGACGCCGCAGCCTCCTTAATCCCTTTGATCATATCGGATCCGTTACCAGAGATGGCTTGGTAGAGCATTAAAGCGCCTCCAATTTCGTAGGACTTGCCCGTAAAATCACCCTGCTTGCTCGTCGCTTCAGGATACTCCCCGAACTGGTCTTTATACTTCTCCAAACCGCTCTTGATCGCCGCATGAGCAGCGATGGTTCGATTACGGGAAGAAGCCACTTGCGCATAACTGAAGCCGCCGACGGTCAGGGCAGCCAAAAGCGCGATAATAGCGATGACGATCAAGAGCTCGATCAAGGTGAAGCCGCTAGGCATTCTCCTGTTAAAGACGGGACGAGGGGGTGTTTTCATTTCGTGCGGGGATTGGGATGGGGATTGAGCACGAGGACTAGGACTTCTCGCTGATACCCTGGATGATCTGGATGAGCGGCATGAACAAGGCCATGACGATCGTTCCGACGACAACGGCCAGAATGACGATCATCAACGGTTCCAGCATTGAGGTCATCGCGGACACAGCATTGTCCACTTCATCCTCGTAAACGTCAGCGACTTTCAAAAGCATCTCAGGGAGCTGCCCCGTTTCTTCACCCACGTCCACCATACTGATAACCATGGGTGGGAAGACCTTACTGCCTTCCAGCGGCGCGATCATGGATTCGCCCTCTTTGACGGCATCGTGAACTTTAGTGATCGCGTTGGAGATGATAACGTTCCCTGCGGTCTCACGGGTAATGTTGAGCGCCTGCAAAATAGGCACACCGCTGGTAACGAGCGTTCCGAGTGTTCGCGTGAAACGGGAGATGGCTGTCTTACGCTGAACATCACCGAAGACGGGCAATTTCAGCTTCATGGAGTCAATGAAAATTCTGCCTCCTTTAGTAGCCGCCATGATCCTCCACAAAACGATGCTGCCCACGGTGCCAACAATCAGAGGGATGATGTTATCCTGAACGCCACGGCTGAATCCGATAACGAATTTCGTGAGATCAGGAAGTTTGTCCTTGGACCCGAGCATGTCCTCGAAGATTTTCTCGAACTTCGGCACGATGACCGTCATCAGGAAGATCATAATAGCGACGGCGATGAACATGACGATCAATGGGTAAACCATCGCTGCGACCACCTTGTTCTTAAGCTTCTGAGCCTTTTCCTGGTATTCAGCTAGACGATTGAGAACCAACTCCAGCACACCGCCGAGTTCCCCGGCCTTCACCATGTTCACGTAGAGCTTGTTATAGATCTTCGGGAACTGCTGAAGGCTTTCTGAAAACGTGCTGCCGCTTTGAACGGAGTCTGCGAGCGTCGTGATACAACGCTTCATGATAGGGTTCGGCTCTTGACGGCCTAACACGGTCAACCCGCGCAAGAGAGGCAGACCGGAATCAATCAGCGTTGCGAGCTGCCGCGTAAAAATCATCAATATCTTACCAGACACCTTGGCTTGCGCAGAAGGCTTATTGTTCGCTGAAGCCTTGCCTTTGGCTCCTCCTCCAGTGGAACGCACGCGGCGCTTGATGGCTGCGGTATCGCCTTTGCCCTCTTCAACGACTTGGGTTGGATAAAGTTGATTGCGGCGCAACTGAGCGATCCCTTCTGCCTCATTTGAGGCTTCGATCACTCCGGCAGTTTCCTGCCCGTTTTGGTCAAGTGCGATATAGTGAAACTTCGGCATAGCAGGCTTATTGGGCGATTCGTTTATGGCGTTCTTTAGAAAAGATTACCGCCCCTCGCCTTGGCTTGTCACCAAGAAAAGACGGTATTTTTACGTTAATCAATGGTCTAGGTGTATTTCAAGACCTCTTCAATGGAGGTTTCACCGTCGTAAATATTACGCAATCCGTCCTCACGGAGAGTGGTCATACCCAGTTCGATGGCCTTCTGCCGGAGCACCAACGTCGGGGCGCGTTGCGTAATTAGCTCACGGAGGGGATCGTTCACGTCCAGAAGTTCATAGATCCCTTTTCGCCCCTTGTAGCCTGAGTTGTTACAGACTCCGCAGCCAGCGCCCGTATAGAATTTCTTATTCCCGATGTCACTCTGGGAGAGGCTTAACTGGTTCAGGACGATCTGGTTGGGATCATACGGAGTGCGACAGGACTTGCAGATCGTTCGCAGGAGACGTTGAGCCAGAATCCCCTCCAAAGTCGCAGCGACCAGGAACGGCTCCACGCCCATGTCAATGAGTCGCGTCACCGCGCCAGCAGAGTCATTCGTATGCAGCGTGCTCAAGACCAAGTGACCCGTGAGCGACGCCTGAATGGCGATCTGAGCCGTCTCTACATCGCGCATTTCTCCGACCATAATACGGTCGGGATCTTGACGCAGGAAGGACCGAAGTGCTCTTCCGAAGGTCAACCCCACAGCTTCATTGATCGGCACTTGGATAATACCATCAATATCGTATTCCACGGGGTCTTCCGCCGTCAGCAGTTTCGCGTCGATGGTATTGATTTCCTTCAAGGCCGCATAAAGCGTCGTCGTCTTGCCAGCACCCGTCGGCCCTGTAACGATGAAGATTCCATTGGGCTTGTGAATCGTATCCTGAATGTATTCAAACAGGAACGGCGGCATTCCCAGCGAAGAGAGTTCGAGGTTAACCGAAGAGCGGTCCAGCACACGAAGCACCACGCTTTCGCCGTATTGCGTAGGCAGTGTTGAAACACGCATGTCCACCGGCTTGTTGTCCACCACCGTCATGATTCGACCATCCTGCGGGAGACGGCGCTCAGCGATGTTCATGTTGGACATGACCTTGATACGCGAGATGACGGAGTTCGCCAGATGCACGGGCGGCGGAGCCATTTCGTAGAGCGATCCATCCACCCGGTAGCGGATCTTGAATTCGTGCTCGAAGGGCTCGAAATGAATGTCGGAAGCCTTTTCCTTGATGGCCTGCTGAAGCACCAATTCCACAAATTTAACAATCGGCGCGCTGTTCGCTTCAGCCTCAAGGCTTCCCTTGTCATTGCCGCCCTTGCCTGTCACACCGAGCTGATTGAAAATTTCCTCGAAGCTCCCTGAGCCTGTGCCGTAGTGCTTATCAATCAAGCCCTGAACCTGCGAGGTGCGCGCCACCACAGGGATAATGTTCTTGCCGAGACCAAAGCGCAAATCCTCCAGCAGTTGTGGATTGAGCGGGTCCGTCAAAGCCACATGCAATCCGGCGGCAGTGAGCTGAATAGGGAATGCTCCGCAGAGGCGCGCCATACCGGCGGGCACGAGCTGGAGGATTTCATTCCCAGGCTCAAAGGTGGACAGATCATAATGCTCCGCGCCGATTTCCTCCGCCACCAGAGCCCAAAATTCATCCTCATGACGGAAGATGCCGAACTCCACTAGTTCGTGAATAACGTCCTTCCCCGTCGTCAGAATTTCATGCGCGATGTCATCCGCTTGCCCTCCGGTGAGGAGCCCGCGATGCACCAACATATCAACCACACTTTGCGTCGTCATACTTCGTTGTCTTTTTAGGTTTGGGCGTGGGTGAATTTCTAGCTCGCATCCGACATCGTGGCTTCCACCACTTCGGAACCCGTCGTTGTGCCCGCCAGAACCTTGCGGATACCGTCCTCGCGGAGCGTTCTCATACCCAGTTCCCGCGCACGTCGGCGTAACACTGGAGCTGGCAGGCTTTCATTGATCATTCCCCGCACTTCATCATCAATCTTGAAAATCTCGATGATGCTCATTCGGCCACGATAACCGCCATTGCGGCATTTGTTACAACCGTGAGCGCCCATGATATTTGCCCCATACATTTGCGATGGGTCCAAATAAAGCTGCCTCATTTCCTTTTCCGTCAGCGTCGCAGGGACTTTGCAATCCGCGCAGAGTTTACGCACGAGGCGCTGGGCTTCGATGGCCCTCACGGATGAAGCAATGAGGAATGGCTTAATACCAATGTCCACCAGACGGGAAACGGCACTGGGAGCGTCATTCGTATGCAGCGTGCTGAACACCAAGTGACCTGTGAGCGAGGCCTGAATGGCGATACTGGCCGTCTCCATGTCTCGGATTTCTCCGATCATAATGATGTTCGGTGCCTGACGTAGCATGGCGCGCAGTGCGGCGGCGAAGGTCATGCCGATGTCTTCCTTCACCATGACCTGATTGATCCCCGGCAACTCGTATTCCACAGGGTCTTCAACGGTGATGATCTTACGGTCAGGGCGATTGATGAAGTTCAGGCAGGCGTAAAGCGTCGTCGTCTTCCCAGAGCCCGTCGGCCCCGTCACCAAGATGATGCCGTCTGGCAGTGTGATCAGTCTTTCAAAGACTTCTTGGTCATCAGAGAAGAAGCCTAAATCCACCAAGCCGAGGCGCAGCGAGGACTTGTCCAAAATACGCATAACCACGCTTTCACCGTGGCTAGTGGGGATAATGCTCACGCGCAAATCCACTTCCTTGTCTGCGAACTTGATTTGAATACGTCCATCCTGAGGCACGCGCTTTTCGTCGATGCTCATCGTGCCCGTCATGATCTTCAGACGAGCGATGATGGAGGAGTGAAGCTTCTTCGGGTGATGATCGATGTCATGCATCACGCCATCCACGCGATAGCGGACCCGCAGATCCTTCTCCATCGGCTCGATGTGAATGTCACTCGCCTTAGTTTTAAAAGCGTCCATCAGCGTGTTTTGCACCAGCCGGATAATCGGAGCATCGGTGTCTGAAGCGGCACCGTCGCCACCTTTGACGATGGACTCGGCCAAGTCCGCCTCATTACCATAAAGAGCTGTGATCAGAGCACGGATGGCGCTGGCCGCACAGCAAACAATATCAATGTCCGGTCCAATCACATGCGGCAGGGCGTCCAATGTTTCAAAGTTGTTCGGATCACTGATGCCCACTTGAAGACGCGTGTGCTCGTAGCCCAGCGGAACGACGTTGTAGCGGCGCGCCACAGCCTCTGGCACCACGTTCTTCAATTCCTGCGGAGCCACATAACCGGAAATGTCCACGAACTCCATTCCGCTGTTCACCGCCATCGTCTTGGCCACATCATCCTCGCTGATCGCGCCCGACTTGATGAGGGAGTCAATAAGCGTCTCGTTCGGCTTTTTCAGGCCACGGGCGTGATGGATGTCCTGGTCGTTTATATGGCCCGCTTCTTTGAGCAGTTCGATCAGGAAATCTTCGTTGGAATACATGCGTTAGGCTGGCTATTTGATTAATCGGAATTTCCGGCTTGGGAGATGAGGATAATCATAATTGAAAGATCATGTCAATGTCGCCCGCTTATTTGTCTTAATTGTGATATGAACATAATCCGCTGACCGTTCGATCATACTACAAATCAATCCTGCCTCGGCCACTCCCCATGATACGCTCCATTCGAAACCTCCTCCTCGTCAGCCTCCTCGCCCTATCCCCCACCCTCCGTGCTCACGAAGCTGTGCAGCAGATGGTGGACACCGCCAAGTGGTTCCTCACCGCCCTCACTCCTGAACAAAAGGCCAAGGCCACCTTCGAGTTCACCGCTGAAGAACGCGAGAACTGGCACTTCATTCCCCGTGAGCGCAAAGGACTGCCCATCAAGGAAATGACCCAGGAACAGCGTTTGCTGGCCCACGCTCTGCTGAACACCGGCCTCAGCAACACCGGCTACATGAAGGCCACCACTATCATGAGCCTCGAAGAAGTCCTCTACACCATCGAAGGCGCAGCGGATGAATCCAAACGCGAAGCCACCCGTGAGAAGCGCAACCCTGAACGCTATTTCTTCAGCATCTTTGGCGAGCCCAGCCCCACCGGCACCTGGGGCTGGCGCGTGGAAGGTCATCACCTCTCCCAGAACTTCATGATCAAAGACGGCCAACTCCGCGTCACCCCCAGCTTCTTCGGCACGAACCCCGGTGAAGTCCGCAGCGGCCAACGCGCCGGCACCCGAGTCCTCGGAAAAGAAGAAGACCTTGGCCGCACCCTCGTAAAATCCCTCACCGATGACCAGTGGAAGAAAGCCCTCGTTGATACCACCGCCCCAAAGGAAATGGTCACCGAAGCCAAACACCACGTTAATCCCCTCAGCCCTGAAGGCATCAGCGACGCCGATCTGACCGCACCGCAAAAGGAAAATCTCAACGCCATCATCCACGAGTTTCTCTTCCGCATCCGCCCTGAGATCGCCGAAGAAAACTGGAAGACCCTCCAAGCCGAAGGCGGCCTCCACTTCGCTTGGGCAGGCGAGCGCGAGAAAGGCCTCCCCCATTACTATCGCGTCCAAGGCAAGTCCTTCCTCCTCGAATACGACAATACTCAAAACGACGCCAACCACGTCCACACCGTCTGGCGTGAATTCAGTCAGGACTTCGGCACCGACCTCCTCCAAGCCCACGTCGAGGCCGCGCACAGCGCGAAGTAGTTTCATCTCGCACCAAGGAGCAGCGATAGTAAATCGCTGCTCCTTGAATCTCATCACGCCACGTCCTGATAGAGATACTTCTGAAACCCGGCGAAGGCTTGACCGATGTCATTTCCTAAATCAGCCACCGCGTCCGTCATGGAGTTTTGATACTTCAGTTTGAGCAACGGACTCAGCTTGTCCTGATCCAGTTCCTCAACACCGACGCTCACGTATTGAGACAGCACAAAGTCGAGGAAGACCTGCTGCCTGCTGTTGAAATGAGTGCTGATCTCCACCTTGGCCTTTGACGCACGTTCCTCACGGCTCAGCGTGGGAAGCGCGTAAGCCACATGGGCGAGCACATCGAAGAGATCGCTGTCCTCAGCTTCGATGACCTTCTGCATCTCGGCCAATTGATCATGCGCAAAGCCTTTCTCCGCGAGCCCTTGTAGCAACTTCGTGCGGGTGGCCGGCGCACTCCAGAGCCGGCGTAACTCTTCCTCATTCGTGAAGAACTCCGGCAGCTTGCCGAAGAGCATTTCCATAAACTGCTGCGCGGACATCGGCGTGCCATCAGGGTGCCAGAATGTCGTCATCATCATGTGCTGAATAGTGCGCTCCTTGCCATCGGCCAGCTTCACCTTGGCCTTCTTCTTCCTTTCACAAACGCACTCGATCTTCCCGCAGACCTTGCACGGTTCCTGAGGACACTCGCACGGGCTTTGGTCACATTTGTCACAGGGCTTCGGCGGCTTCATCTCACAGACGCAGGGGCGCGCCTTGCACTCCGTGCAAATGTCTTCTTCCAAGGGCTCACCATCCCATTCGGGGTCGTTGAAATGGTGATGCGCCTTCACGAAATCGTAGATCGTGAAGTAATCCTTTCCTTCATAAAGACGGGTGCCACGTCCGATGATCTGCTTGAACTCGATCATGGAGTTCACGGGGCGCATCAACACGATGTTGCGGACGTTCCGTGCATCCACACCCGTCGAGAGCTTCTGCGAGGTCGTGAGAATCGTGGGGATGCTTTTCTCGTTGTCCTGAAACTGCCGCAAGTGCTCCTCACCCAAAGCACCATCGTTCGCAGTGACCCGCTGGCAATAGTCTGGGTTCTGGCTCGTCTTGATCTGATTGATGTAATCCCGAACGGCCCGCGCATGATCCTGAGTCGCGCAGAAGATCAGGGTCTTCTCGCTTTGATTGATCTGCTTCATGAAGATGTCCACCCTCTTCCGTTCGCGTTCTTCGATGACGATCGTCCGATTGAAATCCTTCTCTTCGTAGCGCTTTCCGTATTCCACCTCGCCTTCCATGATCTTGTCGTCCGCCGTATAGACATACTCATCCATCGTCGTGGAAATCTGCTTCACTTTAAACGGCGTGAGAAAGCCATCGTTGATGCCCTCCTTGAGTGAATAGATGTAAACCGGTTCACCGAAGTAGGCATAAGTGTCCACATTGTCCTTTCGCTTCGGTGTTGCCGTCAGGCCAAGCTGCACGGCGGGAGCGAAGTATTCCAAGATGCCACGCCAGTTGCTCTCATCCTTGGCGCCACCGCGATGACATTCATCAATGACGATGAAGTCAAAGAAGTCCGGCGGATACTGACCGAAGTGCGGCGTCTCTCCCGGTCCTGACATGAAGGTCTGAAAAATGGTGAAGAACAGACTGCCGTTCTTTGGCACCTTGCCCCTCTTCTTGATGTCTCCCGGCTCGATCCGCACCAGCGCATCTTCAGGGAAGGCCGAGAACGCATTAAAAGCCTGATTCGCCAAAATGTTCCGATCCGCGAGGAACAAGATGCGCGGCCTGCGTGAGGGCTCACGGCTCAGGTTCCAACGACTGTGAAAAAGCTTCCACGCGATCTGGAAAGCGATGAAGGTCTTCCCCGTCCCCGTGGCCAGCGTGAGCAAAATTCGCTGCTGATCCTCCGCGATGGCTTGCGTCACCTTGTTGATGGCGATGTCCTGATAGTAGCGCGGCAGGAAGTAACCACCGCGATCCTCGAAGGGCACTGCCGCGAAGCGATCCCTCCAGACATTCGCTTCCGCAAAGGTCATATTCCACAGTTCCTGCGGCGTCGGGAAATGCGGCACCTCCCACTCCGGCGGCTGCGATGAACCGGACGGTGGGGACATGTCCACCTCGTAGATGCTCTGCCCGTTCGTCGCGTAGGTGAAACGGATGCCCAGCTTCCCTGCGTAGTTCTTCGCTTGAGCCACGCCTTCCGTCAGGGCTATGTCCCAGGCTTTCGCTTCAACGACGGCGAGCTTCGTATTCCGATACTCCAGCACGTAATCCGCCGTCAGCGCCTTCCCACGTCTTCCATGCCCTTCCATGCGGCCCAGCGTGATCGGATACTCCCGCCGGATGCGGCTACCCTCCACGACGCCCCAACCCGCTGCCTTCAGAGCGGGATCAATGTGCTCGGCTCTCGTTTCAGCTTCGTTCATGCGTAAGGTGTCACGTCATTCGTTTCTCGTGTCAGAAGCTGCATCAGCCTGGGATGAATAAAAAGCTTTTCCCGACCCACGGCTCGCTCCTCCAGAATCCCCGCCTTCACCAACTCCTTGAGATAAACCGAGGCCGTCTGGCGCGCGGCGATCTCCCGTTCCAGAAGGTTGCTGATGCGGCAGTAGGGCAGCTCGAAAATCATGTCCACCAGCTCCCGGCTGTAGATTTTAGGCAGTGTTCTCCGCACATGAGCCACCGTTTGTTCTTGGAGTGCACGGATCGCCGTGATCTTCGCCGTTGTCCATTGGGCGGTCTCGGCGACCCCGCGCAGAATGAAGAGCACCCACTCTTCCCACGCCTCCTCCTGAGTCACTTGCAGGAGCAGACGATAATAATCCGTCTTATGCGCGATGATATAACGGCTCAAATAGAGGATCGGCAGCGTCAGCAGATTTTCCTGAATTAAAAACAAGCTATTCAATACCCGGCCCGTGCGTCCATTCCCATCCGTGAAAGGATGGATCGCTTCAAACTGATAATGCGCCACCGCCATGCGGATGAGCGGGTCCAAGTCCACCGTCTCATGCAGGAAACGCTCCCAGTTGGCCAGCAGACTCCGCAACTGGTCTTCACCCACGGGCGGCGTGTAGATGATCTTTCCCGTCTTATCGTTGGCCAGCGCCGTGCCCGGCACCCGCCGCACGGTCATCGTCGTGCCTTTAATCTGGCTGCACACCTCCTCAGCCGTTCTCGTATTCAAAGGGTGATCCGAAAGCGTGCGGAAGCCCTCCAACAAGGCCCCGCTGTAACGCAGCGCCTCCTTCGTCGCAGAATCCGCCTGCTCCTGATTTTGCCGGAATTGAAACAAGCGATCCGTCGTCGTGACGATGTTCTCGATCTCAGAACTCGCCCGCGCTTCCAGCAGTGGCAGGGTATTGATGAGCATTCCTTGGTTCGGAATCAACTCCGCCGCCTGCTTCAGTTCCGCCAAGGCAGCCCGCGCCGTGATGCACTGCTTGAGGATAGTCTTTGATTCCAAATCCACCGCTGGCGGCAGTGTGGGGATGTGGTCGTAAGGAATTTCCGGGTGCCACCTTGGAGATAGGTTCGCGTATTCAAGTTCCTTCGACATATAAACACCATGTGTCGATGCTTTCGACACGTCAACCGAACATGTCGAATTTATCGTCATATTTCGACATGTTTCATCAATATGTTCACGAGAACGACATATCCCGCTAACGTGTCGTCATTTCTTGATTTCATAGACATTTCCATGAGAAAGAGCCAATCATGCCTACAATTCCCCGCTGAAAGCTTGGTGCAGCGACTTCTTCAAGGCGTCGAGCGCGGCCAGCTTCCGCTCGTAGAGGCGGGCGAGGCGTTGGGTTTCTTGGTGGAGCGATTCAAGATTATCCGCGATGCGTCGTTGGTCGGCTAGCGGCGGACGAGCAAACTCGAAGTCTTTAATCTGCTGCCCGCTGATGTGTGGAACACCGATGCCGGTTTGAACGCCAAGAATGTGACTAGTGAAAGAAGAACTGCCGATAAGCAGTTTCAAGAATCGATTGTTGAGGTTCGCACCGCCGCGCAGACGTGCTGTTCGCTGAACGAGTAAACATGGCAGGTCTTCCGCCGAAATTGTCGCGTGCTTCAATCCAGCCTTCACCCACGGACGATCCATCGCCAACACAACATCACCTTCCTCAAGTTGGTATCGGTCGTAATCTCCGGTGCCGTCGGCTGGCCATCTCTTCACATCATCCCAACGAAGACATCCTTGGATGATATTATCTCCGCGAAGTAAACGAATGTCTGAATCGTCGTTAGTGTATTGCGCGCTCTTGAACGCAAACCCGGCGAGAAGATCAATCTCCGCTCCAAGCGTTGTCGTCTTCCACCCCGGGCCGCGCTGGGTGAAGACGGATTGGAGTTGGCTTTCGAAGAGGGCGCGGGCGTTTTGGAGGTTCTTTTCGGCGGTGGCTTTGGCGGTGGCGAGGCCCTCAAACGCTTCGTCCAGCAGGCCGACGATCCGCTGCTGTTCGGCCAGCGGGGGTAGATGAATGTTTCGTTCATTCATCGAGCCCATCGAGACGTGCATCATCGTCGTGCCTGTCCCTTGGTCCTCTTTGATTTTATCTGTGTCCCACTGGAAGAAATAGAACAGAAACTTCTGATCAATCTGCGAGCGGTCATGAACGACCTTCCAGATGTGATAGTGGTAAATGACTTTGCCACCTGTCCACATACGCGGCCCAAAGGATGCAGACCACGCATAAAGCAAGTCGCCCGTGTCGCAGTATTTCTTCTCCTCCAGTTCCATGTCGGAGTGATACCAGTGGTCGTTCGTGAAGAAGTTCCCCACGCGAAGGACGCGATATTTACCCGCAGCCAGTAGCTCCGGCTTGCTGTAGGCGCGCCCATTTACCAATTCGCACACTTCGCGGAGCTTCTTCATCTGCCACCCCTCCTTCATAGCAGCACCCTCCGAAGGGGCAAAGCCCCGGCAACAAACCAGCCCAGGGCAACGCCCTGGGTTACGGTTCCACCCACGAATGAGGGCTGAAGGCCCGACACAACGCCCCACGGATTATCACGGGCTTTCAGCCCTGAATCCATGCAGGAATGTCCACCCCAGGGCGTTGCCCTAGGCTGGCTTGGGGCCGCACCTTTGGTGCTCCAGAAAGACCATGATCCCTTCTTCATAAGCACCCCTCCCTCATTCCTCTGCCCATTCCTCTGCCCATTGCTCTGCCCATTCCCTCATGCCATCCCGCAGGGATCCCAGCCTGTAGCCGGTGGTTGAGCGTAGCGACACCACCGGACCCCGACCCACCCATGACCCGCACCCCGGCAGGGGTGCCAGCCGATAGATCTGGCACCCCTGCCGG
>JANYJH010000169.1 GCA_025361865.1 Phragmitibacter sp. | reverse complement strand
GAGCCGATGAGCCGATGAGCCGATGAGCCGATGAGCTGATGAGCCGATGAGCCGATGAGCCGATGAGCCGATGAGCCGATGAGCCGATGAGCCGATGAGCCGATGAGCCGATGAGCCGATGAGCGATAAGGCGACATTGAGAGCGATGCTGTGTGCGGATGGCGCAAAGGGCAAGCTCTTTTTTTGAAATGCTGCTTCTGCCTGATGACAGGCTGCGAAGCCGCGAAGCGAATGTCGTCATTCCTTGGATGGTTGCCCCTACAAGGAGGGACGGCACTATTGCGTTCCTGCAAGTCCCTCGGTGTGACGTTGGACATAGGACAGATGCCGTAGCACGAGAGGCTGGATTTCACAAGGCGACGTGAAAGGGGAAGCTCTTAATCAAAGTCCCAGAGCCTTTTTCACCTCGTCCGTTGAATAGCGCTTACCACCAGCCGTCTTCGCACGCGCCTCAATCACCGTCAGATGATCAAGCATATCTCCAAGGTCTTCACGCAAGCGCACCACCTCACGGCGTTTACGAGCGATCTGAGAGATGAAATTCTTCGGTTCAGCCTTAATCATAAGCTTCTTTACGGTGCAGCACACGATGCACGATGATGACCGTTTCTTCAAGATCGAAAAGGACACGATAAACTCCGCAACGAAGTCGGTAATCAAAGTCGAAATTCGTTAATCTTAACATCACCATGCAGTCCGTGTTCAAGCCGTGAAATCTTGTTTACAATCTGAACTGCGAACCGCTGAGGAATGCCCCGCAAATCTTCTAGGGCCAGTTCAGTGTAGTTGATTTCCATCCCTCATCATCCTCGGGCTGACATCTCAGGCAAAACGCGCTGTCCACCGTGGCAGTAAATGATGCCTTGCCTGCTAAACCATCCCCAACTTCATGCGGCCTTCTTCGGAGATCATGCTCTGGTTCCACGCAGGGTCCCAGACGATTTCCACGGCGGCATCGTCCATGTCTTCGAGCGTCATGATGCGGGATTGGGCATCCGCGGCGATGGTCGGGCCCATGCCGCAGCCAGGGGCGGTGAGGGTCATCTTCACGAAGGCCTTGTTCTTGCCGTCGGTGTTCTCAACGTGGCAGTCATAGACCAGGCCGAGGTCCACGATATTGACGGGAATTTCCGGGTCATACACGTTGCGGAGCTGCTGCCAGACTTCCATCACGAGCTCGTCAGCGTCTTCAGGAATGTTTGAAGAGCTGCTCTCCTCCTGCTTCTTCGCTTCAGCGGCCAGATCAATGCCGAGCGCATCCGCGTCCTTGGCGGCGATGCGGGCTAGACCATGATCCGTGGCTACGGTGTAGGTGCCGCCGAGGGATTGGGTGATGATGACGCGGGTGCCGAGCGGCAGGGTGACAGAATCACCGCTGGGGATCTGGATGGCTTGGACTTCGCGGGAGAGATGGATGTCTGAGGTCATGGGAAGGAGGTTTCAGTGTTCAGGTTTCGGGTTTCAGCAAAAAGCGGAAATCGTTATCTCTTAGCTGAACACTGAATCCTGAACACTGCAAACGAATCACCGCTAGCAGAAGCACGGCCTAGGATGCGGTTTCAGGTTTCAGCATCGTGATCTTAATCTTGCCCACTTGCTTGCCCGCATTGGCCAGAGCATCGTGCAGAGTAGAACTGGCAGGCGGCGAGATCGTCGCCACGGGAGGAGCCGTCTTCGCGGTCGCTTCCGCTTCCAAAGCTGCCTTTAGTGCGCCTTCGACCATCTGCCCGCAATGAATCTTCATGGGCGGGAGCGGTCCCAAAGGTTTACTCAGCTCTGTGGCGTCCATCGTGAGTGCTTCTTCACGGGTCTTGCCGAGGATCATCTGCGTGGCCAAGTTCGCCACGGCAATGGCGGTCTGACAGCCGAAGCTCTGGAAGCTGGCCTTATCAATGACCTTCTGCCCATCGCGGTCTTTGTATTTGATCCAAAGTCGAACCATGTCCCCGCAGTCAGGGCTGCCCACGGTGCCCACGGCATCGGCATCGGTCATCTCGCCGACGTTCTGGGGAGCGGCTTGGATAAGGGTATCTTCAGTCATGAGTTACTGCATTTTTGGAACCGCTAATAGACGCTCATTTTCGCTAATATTCTGATCCTGAAATTCATTATTAGCGAAAAAGAGCGTCTATTAGCGGTTGAAATCATTCTCATATTAATCCGCGAACTCCACCTGATAACGCGGAAGGCTCGGATCAATCTCCACGGAATAGGCATCAATGCCACCCGCGAGGCACTTTGTTTCCGTGAAGCCGTGGCCGATGAAGTAAGCGGCGGCATCCAAGGCGCGGTCACCCGTGTGGTCGTAGAGGATGAGTGGCGTGTCCTTGCTCGTGCTGTTGAAAATCTCCTGCGTCACGTCCTGCGTCATCAGGCGGGAGCCGGGGATGGCGACGGCTTCGTGCTCCTCACGGGAACGGACATCCAGAAGCGCGACGTTGGCGTGTTGCTCGCGCAGTTTAATCAGGTCTTGCGGGCTGATCTGGAGCTTCGCATCGTTCGCGGCGCTCTGTTGAATGTGAGTGATGAACTCATCCACAGGGATGTTTTCATTGCGCTCGCAAAGGCCAGCCAGCGTCTCCTCATCGTTGAAGCCGCAACTGCTGCATCCGCCGATGTGATACTTCGCGAACAAGGCTCTGCGGGCTCCGGGATAGAGCTGCATCATCTCACCCATGCGGGTGTCAGCGGTGAGGGGAGGCATGAGTAAGTTGATAGGGGTTAGTTGATCGTTGATGGCCAGAGTCGTGACCATAATACGGTATCCATGAGGGGAAAGAAACATTCGCTATCATGGGCGAGGTTCCGTTGCCGCAGCTTCAGGCTATCAACTGCCAACTATCCGCCATCAACTAAAAGCGGTGGTCGCGGAGTGAAATCTGCATTAAACTCCCGTTCTTTACCTAACGCCATGCCTGACCAACGCGAGCCCCGGATCTACCTCCTGCCGAATATGATGACCGCAGGGAACATGCTCTGTGGCTTCATCGCCATCCTTTACATCGTTGAGAAGATGGGGCCGGAGTCTGCACTGATGCGCTATCACTTTGCCATCGGCTTCATCCTCGCGGCCTGTGTCTTTGACGTTCTGGATGGCGGACTGGCCCGGCTCAATGGGCAGCACTCGGAGTTCGGACGGGAGTTCGATTCGCTCGCGGACATCGTTTCATTCGGCATCGCGCCGGCGCTGCTCGTGCATGACATCGTGCTCGCAGATGTTGAGCAAACGATGAGCGGCGTGGGTTGGTTGATCGCCTGTATCTATCTCGTTTGTGGGGCCATGCGGTTGGCCAGATTCAACTGCCTCGCCGCGATGGACATTAAGGAAACGTCCAAGTCCTTTCGCGGCTGCCCCATCCCCGCAGCGGCGGGCGTGATCGTTTCCCTGACCCTTTTTCTGCTCTGGCTCGATGGTGAAAACCGCGTGATCGGGAACTGGAAATACGCGCTGCCCGTGCTCATGCTACTTCTGTCCTACCTCATGGTCAGCAGCATCGAGTATCCCAGCTTCAAGGCCATCAACTGGCGCACGAAGCGCTCCTTCCACTGGGTGCTCATCTCCATTATCGTGGGGTTTTTGACCGTGCGTTTCTGGCAATGGATGCCCACCGTGCTCTTCGTTTCCTACCTCATGTATGGCCTCGCCCGTCCCTGGGTTTCCCGCAAATGGCGACGCGAAATCGAATCCGAAACCGAGGGCGCCGATGACTCTGATCTTGACCTTGAGGACGAGGACGAGCCCAAACCCAGAGCTAGGGAGAACACCGATCCCGCCGCCAATATTTAGGCTTCCGATTCAGCGCTCCTCCCATGCCTGACTTTCATCAGCCGGTTCAACTGCCGACTCTTCATCACCTCGCCGATACGGACTTGGCCGAACGCGAAGCCTTGATGGTGAAGCTCGCGGTGAAGCGCCCTGTGGCTCTGGTTATCCCCGCGCTTTATTCCGAACTGGAACGCGAGGCCCTGCCGTCCATTTTACGGGAAGTCGCGAAGGTGCCCTATGTCAGCCGCGTGGTCATCAGCATGAACCGCATGGACGCTGAGCAATACCAGCACGCGCAGGAATTCTTCAAACGGAGACTGCGCGGAAAAGAATGCCATGTGCTCTGGAACGATGGCCCCGCGCTGCACGCGCTGCACCGGGAGCTGGACCCGCTCACGGGCATGAGCCATCTGCATGGGAAGGGAAGCAACGTCTGGATGGGCATCGCGCATGTGCTCGCCTGCGGGCATCGCGGCGTCATCGCCTGCCATGACAGCGACATCCTGAACTACCACCGGGAAATGCTCTGGCGCTTATGCCTGCCCGTCGCGCATCCTGAGATGGATTACCTCTTTGCCAAAAGCTACTACGGGCGCGTTCGGGGCCGCATGTATGGCCGCGTCACGCGCTTGCTCGTCTTTCCGCTGTTGCAGGCCTTGCGGGAGCTGTTCGGCTCGCTGCCGCTGCTGAGTTTCCTGGGCGCATTTCGTTATCCGTTGTCCGGTGAGTTCGCCGTGGACACCAGTTTTATTTGTCGGCTCGCGCTCTCGGGAGACTGGGGCTTGGACATCGGCCTCCTGTGCGAACTCTTCCGCCAAGCCCCTGCGCAACGGGTCTGTCAGGTGGACTTGGGCAACAACTTCGATCACAAGCACCAGCACTTAGGCACGCATCCGAAAACGGGTGAGCCGGACGCGAATCGTGGTCTTGTGAAGATGGCCAAGGAGGTCACGCACAGTCTGTTGTCACATCTCTGGTCGCAGCCCGGTTTTGCGGCTGAATCCAAGAAGCTGGAGAACGTGGCCGAAGCCTACACCGGCACCGCCTTGCAGTTCCTCCGCCGCTATGGGCACGACATGATCTACAATGGTCTGGAAGACTCTATTGAAGAAGAGAAGCGCGCCGTGGCTGCCTTCGCGAAGATCGTTCGCGAAGCCGCTAAGGACTGTCTGGCTGCGCCGAAGATCCCACAGACCCTTCCCCCGTGGAATGTGGTAGAGCGTGAGCTACCGGGCTTTGGCGAGCGCTTGCGGGATGTGGTGCAGACGGGGTAAGAAATCGTCTCTGGCTGCAATGGCAAAAGTAGAAGCCGACGTGAGGAGGCTCAAACTCATATCCAATGACTGCCAATGGCCCGAGAGTGAATCAATCCCACCTTGTTCACATCGCTGGCCGCACGAACAAGTAACGACGATATGACTTAGCGTCTTTGATACCGCTCGTAGGAGCATCAGAGCCTCCTGTTGTTGGGAAGTTGTCAAAGAGGTGTTTCGCGGATTACAAGAAGTTCTAAATCACTCAGAAAGAGTGATTTACGAGTTAGATTGCCAAAAACGGGCCAGAAAGACGAGCACCCTTTTTTAAAGTGGAGGCGCGAGCAAGGCTGGTCGCGTGAGAGGCTTGCAGCCGCTCTTGGAATCGGCTGCTGGATGCTTCGCGGATTTGAATTTGGTATAGGAATCCCTACCGAAGACCTCTTGGAGTTGTTTAAAAAGGTAAAGATGCAGAGTTAGTAAGAGTGCACCGCTGAGTCTGAAAAATTAACATTTTTAAATATACGTAAATGCAAGTGATGAAGCACTTGTCTCGTCTCAAACAAGATCATTTGCGTAATCCTGTTTGAGCTTGCACAATAGCATCTTTCGAGTAAACAAAACGAGAGTTTTTTCTTTTCTCACTCGACATGAATGAAGGCCTGCCATCCAAAATGCGTGCCGACACGCCATTGCTCTCCTACCTCTGCGGTGCCGTTTTCGGAGTCTTCGCCTTGCTTTCATGGAAGGGGCTGATCATTCCGTCCTTGGCCCAGACCGGCGCGCTCTCGCTGGCCGCCAACAGCCTCGCCTTTGCCTTCCTCGCAGGCTTGGCTTCGGCGCTCCTTCAGTCGGGCAAACGGGTTCCCGCCTCGGCGGGCATCATGGCAGGGATCTATAGCGGACTCTTCTCCGCCTTGGTTTCCTCTGCCTTGATCTTGGTTGCCATGGTGCTCGAAAGCTTCAGAGCGGCGACCCACGCGCGGGACTTACAGCTACGCCTGCTGACCTGGCATACCATGGCGGTTTTTGTGCTGGTTTTGTTTTCCAGCGTCGTCGCCGGACTTGCAGGTGGTGCTCTGGGCCTGAGTGCTTGCAGGCCTTCGGCGGCACTGGCGTTCCTACAGGACATCCTTCTCATCAAAAGGAGGGCCACCGCGCCACCCGTCAAGTTCTCAGCCTCATGGCTGGGGCCGGGGCTGGTCCTGCTCTGCGTCTTGGGCGTCTTATCCCCACTAACCCTGCTGTTCCGCGAACTGAAGGTTGATCCGCCTCCGGTGGCCGTAGTTTCGGCTCCCCAGCGGGTTTTAGAACCGCCGCCGCCCTTTCGCTACTCCAAACCATCCCGTTTTGAGTTTGCCGAGCCCGCCCAGATCGTCATCCAGACCCGCAAGGACCTTCCCCCGCTTCAGGCCAACAA
>JANYJH010000149.1 GCA_025361865.1 Phragmitibacter sp. | reverse complement strand
ATCAGTTATGCGGACACCCTCGTGCTAACTTCGGATGCCTTCATCATCAATACGATCAGTGACTCCACCCAAAGGCTCACGCTCACGTTCAGCCCCATTCAGTTGCCTACTTTCGGCGATGCCAATCACGATACAGTTCTGGACACTTACAATATGAACGGACAGGGAGGCGCCTTCGCCACCGTCACTCCCGCGCCAGAATCTGGCAGCGTCTTACTGGCGACTGTTGGCCTCGCACTTATTTTGAAGCGCCGGAGTAGGTGCTGACGTGATTTGTTAACGCAGCATCATCAGGGATTCGATGCTTGCAGCTTTTGCTGAAAGCCATTCTCGCTCAACATGAGGCGCGTGCGCCAAGGTTCGATCAGCGTGCGTTCCTCCTGGAAGAGTCTGCTGAAATCTATCTGACGGATAAGACCAGCGCTGTGGTTGAACTGACCGGCAGAGGCCATCACGCTGGCGATGACGGCGGCTTCGCCTTGATGCCAAGAATGCTGGGGCAGCGGGATAAGTTTCTGCGCTGCGCTGATGAAGTCACCGCGCGTGTATGACTCAAACGCGGCTAGGAAGTGCAGGTAGGCATCATCAGGCGCGCGTGAGATTCCCAAACTGATGAAATGATGAGCGGCCTCCGATTGACTCCCAGCGAGGAGGCGCAGATAGCAGAGTCGCCTCTCCATCGCAGGGTTGATCGCGGTAGCCGTCGCGCCGCGTGTCAGCGTGTTGAGCAGGTCGCTGACACTCATGCCGCCCTGACGCGAAGTGTTGATGATGTTCTCCACGATGTAGTCTTTCCCTTTGGAGATCGCGACGGCATTCGCGAAGGCTTCTTCCGTGAGCGCGCCGAGATGCTGTTCCACAGCGATGCACCCGATGGTGTAACATGCGGACGCTGACTTCTCCGCTATCGCTTCTTTAAGAGATTCATCCAAGAGGTTCAAAGCGATGGCATTGCTGCCAGGAATGACCCGAAGCTGGGTAAGCGTCCTGCACAAGGTGCGGCCATAAGCCATCTTCGGCGCATGAAGGTCAGACACCATCGTCGCCGCTTCCCGCCATTGGCCGAGATTCAACAAGGCATCCAGCCGACATTCAAACAGCGGGCGTTCCGTAAAGCTCTCGGGCTGCGTGATCAGGTCAACAACTAAGGCATACTCAGCACGGCGCTGGAGCATGGCAGCCACGCGCTCTTTTTCTCTCGCGGAAAAGCCCCCGCTGCGTTGCAATTCCTCAATGCAAAGACGACGGAGTTCCTCGTGACTGCCACCAGCCTCACCATGAGCGAAGATCGCCAAAGCGAGCCGTAACTCCACGGTGGTATTGGGGAGGTGTTGCAAGATTTGCACGGCCCGCGCACGCAAGGCTGGTTGCTTGAAGGGCAGACAAGTCAGACGTTCAGCGCGCGAGCCCAGTTCCATGTGGCGGCCGCGGACGGACTCACGCTCGAAAGCATCCAACGAGTGTGCTTCCAGTCGCTCCAGAATCGTGCCATCAACTCCGGCATGAACGGCCGCTTCAGCCGTCTCTAAGCACTCATCCACATCGCTTTGCTTTGCCTTGGCCAGTGATTCCAATACGCGATTGGCTTCGACGAAATCGCCGCTTTCTCGCGCCACCGCGAGTGCTGCTTTTTCCAATGCCGGATCCACGCTGGAGCCATGTTTTGCGTGAGCCAGGATCGCATAGGCACCTTGGAAATCAGCCAGCTTTGCGAGGAGCACCGCATGGCTGGCTTCATCCTCAGCCATCGAGGCCTGAAGCTCTGCAATACGATTGTAGCACCGCCGAGCCATTGCTGGATCGTCTCCCACACAGGCTTTGGCCAGCGCGCGCAGGAGATGCGGTTTGTCCGGCGTCTCTTTGCAAGCGTTGAAGAACACCTCCTGATTCGATGCGGAGATCCCGCCAGCCCTGATGAGCTTTTCTGCCTCAGCCGTCTGATGGCTTCTCTGCCAGATCACGCGCACGATCTTGGAATGGCTCACCACGCAGGCCGTCGCCAGGACGCCAAACAAGCAGAGCGCCATCAGCACCGCAGGCGATGCGTCGAGCTTTTCCAGGAAACTAGGTTGGCAAATGAGAACCGAGCGCACGGGTATGGGCGCGCGCTGCATTCTCAGAGATTCACCATCCCACCAGTGGATGCGCCTGACAGCCGGAGCATTGGTTCTCCGGTCCTGACCAGAGCGGCGATGAAATGAGCGTGACAGTTTCATCAGACTCGGTTCTTGACGCGGTTTCGGCGCAGGAAACAGACCGCAGTCCCAGCGATCAGAAGAAGCAAACGCGAGGGCTCAGGGACGGCGTCAAAATTGGATGCCCTAAGTCCATTGATCCAGAAAGTGTTGGTGTCACTATTGGGAGCGGCCATCGTGGCCTTGAGTGTTTGGGAGAGAACCACCGTGGCATCTCCAGCGTTGATAACTGACGAGCCCGTCGGCACATCCGAGTTCAAGAGGTGCGGGTCCCCAAAGTTTGTGACCACTTGTTTGGCAATGTAACCCGGATCGGACGAGTGACCGATGGCATCTATAAAGCCTGACGTATCCGCGTTATTTTTCGGTGGATTGCTGGATGAAACCCAGACGACATCACCCGCGCTGGAGATGTTAAGGCTGCCATTGATGAGCTTTTCAGGGTGATCATGCGCGCCCTGACCAGCCACGAGTTCAAGGCTCCAGAGATCGTTATCGCTGATGTTCGTCGCCGAAGGATTATAGGACAGATTTTGCGCGCCAAGGTCAGTGCCTTTGACCACGATGAGCGTGCCAGCTAAAAAGTCCTTCCGTCCTGCTCCAGCCAGCGCCTTATCAAGCGTGGCCTGATCGAACTGAAACACTCCCTGAAGTGCCGAGGTCGCCGTATTGGAATCCCCGAACGTCAGCGCTGACAGCGCCTCAGAGGTCATGTTTTGCGTAATCGTGAATTCGATATACTCATCGCTCACCATTCGGGTGCTCGCGCTCACTGAGCCACGGCCATTGAGATATTCATTGATCACTATCCCGCCCTCCCCCGCGAGCGAGGTAGAGGCTATTGCGATTAGCAGGGTTGCGATCAGAAACTTCACACAACCATAATAACAGCATGTATAAGTAATAACAACAGATATTATAGGTATATCTATTCAGTATTACAATTATGTTAATACCTAGCACGTCGAAGTATAATCGCGGCCAGTGCCAAGCCCATCAACATCAAACGATTAGGCTCGGGTGCCACGCGCAAAGTATTGACGATTGGCGGTTCCGTCGCCCAGTTGGCAACGTCCCCTAGTTCTCTCAACCATTGATCAATATGGGCCCCACTGGCCTGCATACTGGCAATTGCAGGCGAGTCCGCATTCAGTCCCCAGGCCGAGTGATTGCCATCGGCATCTCCATGAAAATTAATACCCAGAACCACCGCCGTTGCATTTGCGACTGAGAGTCCCGGCGGCACGTCGCCACTCATTGTGTCCAACGCGTCACTGAACGTGGGATAGTCCACATTTCCAAAATGCAGGGCATAGATGAAGTTGGTCGGATTGAGCAAAGGGTTGTTTGCCAACCCTTGAAACGCATAGATCTGGTCAGAATTGTAATCCAGGAACAGGTCACTGAACGTGGCCACGCCATTGCTGGTGCCGGCGATGACGCTGCTCTTATACCAGGTGAAATTGGCACCTGAAGCGGCTGAGGAAAAGACCGTCCCCTTCGCGATGGCTCCTGTGGCGGTCAGTTTGATGATGGACTCAGAACCGGCTCCTTGCGCAGGATCAGCGCCATTAAACATGCCACTGGAACTGGACCAGCCGTTGTTGGTGAAATAGACCACTTCACCCGCCGCGATGGGTTGCAGCGCTGCCACATTGAAGCTGCTGTTATAGTCATCGTAGCCAATCACTGCCAAACCCCCTGCGGTAATCACCGCCTGAACCAAGGTGCAGTGACCCAGCGTCAAGGCTGACAAAATGGCCCATTTCCATGGATGGGATCGTTCTATTTTTAAAACTTTGTG
>JANYJH010000132.1 GCA_025361865.1 Phragmitibacter sp. | reverse complement strand
CTTGCCCTCGGGACCTTCCTTCGTGAAGTAGGGATCGGTGCGCTTGTCCTTCACCGCATCCAGCGCGCGCTGTTCGCAAACGCCATTGATATAAGCGCGCAGATACTTGGCGTCATAGGTGAAACCAAGCGTGCACCACTGGCCCTCCGGCACTTCGGATTTTGAGGCCGCATAATCCGCGCACCAGGGGAACGCGCTGCCATCCGCGCGTCGCGTCACTCCGCCCTCACTGCTCACATGCGGCGTGAGTTGACGAAGACCGCCGTAGGTCGGCATGTTCATGAGCAGCGCGTATTGGCGAGTGCCCGTGTCGTCATTCGCGCCTTTCCCCTCGCTCCAGATACCGGCGATGGTCTTGCTCTTTTTCAGGTTCTCAACGAACACCACCGCGAACATGCTCACCTGCGCGTCCGCGCCGGAGATGTCCAGATCGCCAAGGTCCGCGCGCTTGATCTGCCAGTATTGTTTGCCATCGAGTTCCGCCACATACCCTGAGAACGGCCCGCCCGCGACGCGCGCCACCGCCCCTCCGACTTCCAGCAGCGGGTGCTTCTCCTTCGTCCCCTGCGAGACCCGAGCCTGCCCCGCCTCCTCCCCGAACGTCCAAAAGGCCACCAGCCCCGGCGTGTTCTCGATGACCGACGCATCTCCTCCGAAGGCAGACGCAGCAAAGGCAAGACAAAGGAAAAAGACAGACTTCATGCCGCATGATGCACGGGCGAAGTCACGATGCACGCGCCTTCTTCAAGAACGCGATGAAGGGAGGATGTGCAGGTGCGCAGGGCTTGGGTCGTCATGGATAAACCGCGTTGCGTTCAGTCAGCGGATGGAACAAGATGCTAACCATGCCGGAATTGAGACGAGCCTTTGTTTCCCACAGCACTGCCGATGACTACTATGTGGCAGAGATGGAATCATTCCTCCGTGCGGCTGGCTTCGACGATGTTTTCAACGATGTGAGTTCGATCAAGCCGGATGCAGAGTTCTGGCCGGAAATCGAAAAGGGGATCAGAGAATGCGACACACTGGTCGTTGTCATCACCGCCGCTTCGAACACATCCGACTGGGTGAGACGTGAAGTCGAATGCGCCCGCAGCCTCGGTAAGAAAATCATTCCACTCTGGGTTGAAGATTGCCCGGTCCCTCCCATCTTTGCCGCTCGCGACGTCATCGATCTTCGTCGGCGCGCTCAAGAGCTTTTGCGCACCGACATCACCCGTATCTTTAAATACGCCCCCGTCGAGTTGATCGGTCGTGAGGACGAGAAGAAGCTGATCTCCGAGGCGTGGGCCAAAGCTTTGCGCGCAGAGAACGGGCGTCCGAATGTCCTCACCTTCGTTGCTCTTGGCGGGGAAGGGAAGACCTCGCTAGTTGCGAAGTGGGTCGTCGATGAAATGAGCGCGAAAGGCTGGCCCGGCTGCGACGCCGCCTTTGCGTGGAGCTTCTACAGCCAGGGCACGCGTGATCAGGTCGCTGCTTCCTCTGACTTGTTCTTGAAGGAAGCCCTCACCTTCTTCGCCAGCGGAACGAAAGAAGAAGTGGAGGAAATCAAAGCTTTCGCTGACAGCCCGGCTGGCGCGCACGAGAAAGGCAAGCACCTCGCTCGCATCGTCGGTCAGCGGCGTTGTCTCCTTATCCTTGATGGCCTTGAGCCGTTGCAATACTCGCCAGCCTCGCCTACGCCGGGAGAGCTCAAGGATCAAGGCATTGCGGCGCCGCTCAAAGGGCTCGCTGCTGGCAGCAACGGACTTTGCATTGTCACGACTCGCTACTCGGTGCCGAACTTGAAGGCGTTCTGGCAAACGACAGCGCCGGAAGTGAAGCTGTTGCGTCTGTCTCGCGAAGCGGGGGTGCATCTGCTCAAGACATTCGACGTGCGTGGAAGCGAACGGCGTAACCTTCTGCTTAAGGAGGGCGATGAGAAAAGCGAAAAGGTGAACGAGCTCGAAAAGCTGGTGGAAGACGTGAAAGGCCATGCGCTGACGCTGACGCTGCTGGGTTCCTATCTTCGTGACGCTCACGGTGGCGACATCCGCAAACGCGATCTCGTGAAGCTGGAGGAAGCCGACGCCGAGGAACAAAGCGGCCACGCCTTCCGCGTGATGGAAGCCTACGAGCGCGCCTTCGAGGACGAAGGCGACAGAGGCCAGCGTGCCCTCGCCATCCTGCGGCTGCTCGGCCTGTTTGACCGTCCCATGACCGCCGATTGTTTCGCCGCATTGGTCGCGGTGCCCGCCGTCCCCGGTCTCACCGACCCGCTGATCGGCCTGACCGACGCCCAAATGAACGTGGCCATCAGCCGCTTGCAGGCGGCCAGGTTGCTGACGGTCAATCGCGGCGAGCTTTCCCATCCACCATCGGCGATCGGCCCTTGGCAATCCCTCGACGCTCATCCGCTGCTACGCGAATACTTCGCCCGGCAACTGCGCAAGCACCACCCCGACGCCTGGCGCGCGGCGCACCGGCGGCTCTACGAACATCTGTGCGCGACTGCACCCGATTCAACGAAAGTTCATTCTTTTTGCCGAATGTTAGGGGTGAACTTTTACAGCGACCCCACACTTGAGGACCTCCAACCACTCTACCAAGCAGTGGCTCACGCGTGCTACTCTGGCTTACATGAGAAAGCGTGGACCAAGGTATTTCTACCGCGCATTTTGCGAGGTGATCGGTTTTATAGCTATCAGGTGCTTGGAGCTACCGGTTCCGACCTCGGAGCGCTCGCGTGTTTTTTTGATATAAAGTGGACGCATTTGTCCCCTTTAATCACGGAATCAACGCGTG
>JANYJH010000130.1 GCA_025361865.1 Phragmitibacter sp. | reverse complement strand
ATCCGTCTGCACCGCTTGGTTCCAGATTCTCCATCACCGAACATCGTCAAGCCCGAAGCCAGCAAAGCATTCCTCGTGCTGCACAAGGTCAGGAACATCGGACAGACGACTGATTCAGTGACCGGAACAGAAGCCAAGAGTCTGTCTCTGCCCATAGACGAGGATGATAGCCCGAGCACCCTCCTTGCTCCCGTGCTGGAAACGAATAAGGCCAAGGTAGATGTGGCCAAGAGCATGAAAATCGAGATCAGCAAGACAGGCGAATCAGTGCCATCAGATGACCGTCTGCTGACGAAACAAGGGGAGTCCATGACCTTTGCGATTCCGAGTCTGACGGATACGCCAGACGTGAGCGTGCAGTGGGCTGTCCATTCCATGAAAAAGGACGGCACTTATCGCGATTGGGTTGATCAAAACACCGGCAGCACCAGCACTTTCACCCCGCTAAATGCAGGCATCTATCAGGTTAAAGCCACTGTGGACGGGTATGAGTATTTCTATTCATGGAACCGTAAGGACCCGCACAGCAGTCTCAATGTAGGCGATAAGAACGCCTTTGGCGTGTATCAGGTCGAATGGCAGAAGAAGATGTTCGAGAAGGCCCAGAGCTATTTAGGAAGCACTTATTATGCGACAAGCAGGGCTCTACCAAGTTCACAAGATCCTCGCGGGCTGTTTGGTAAAGGCAATAACAAGTGCAACGTCTTCGTGGCGGATGTTTGTTATAATGCAGGCTATGGAGTTGACCAGCCAACCGGAGGCATTTACCTCGGAGGTCCGCCGTCCGCAAACCGTTGGTCGGCCATTCCTGAGCCACCTGCGACCGCCACGATAGCAATTGATGGATGGAGTGTTTGCTCTGATGATACACCCATCCCTGGACAGGTCACCGCACGCTATTACACACCATCGGGTCATTGTGGTATCGTGGACTTCGATGGTCGTTGGATAAGTGCAGGCGGGGCTAATGTGAACCGTAAGGCTGATTTTATAACTTACAAAAGCGCACCGGACCCTACTGATCCACATGCAACATTGCCAGCTACTAGGAGAACCCGATAGCTGCTCATTTGAATTAACACCAGTTTTATGAAACCACTTCTAAACCTCCCAAACTTCATCGCTATACTGTTGCAAACAGCAGTCTTTCTAGGTTGCTCATTAGACATGCCAGCCGATGAGCCTAAAGAGGGGGTGGCACGCATCGCCGTTCTGCTTAAACAGACGGTTAGCGACCCTGCTTATCCAAAGGATATGTTTCTCGTTACAAACATGGAAGGGAACTTGTTAAATCTTCCCTCCTATGAGGGACTTCGTGAACTTATTAAGGGGCATGAAGAAATTTTGGTTAAAAATTGGGATCAACTTGCGATCAATAACGATGCAGAGGTTGTAATGATCTATGCAATGCAACCTGCAACGGGCAGCCTATATCTCGACGCCGGTGAACCCTTGCTAGAGCGCTATAAGACGAAGAAGACCAACGAAGATGTTTTCAAACTGGCTTACCTCTTTTCACAAACAAACAAGCATTGGTTTTGGTCATTCAATTACAAAAATCCACGACTGAGGGCCTATTTATTAAAGGTCAAGGAAGCGTTACACCACGACCCCAATATGTGTGGTTGGATTGATGAAGTTCTGTCCGGCGAGCAGAAAGCAAGCGCCTTACGTTATCAAAAAGAATACCCCGAAACAGCGAGACAAAAGATTGATCTTTTGGACGAAGAAGCGGCAGATGCTGCATCCTCAGGCGGTGTGGATGATGCCTTGTATAATAAAAATAAGCAAGATCACAAAGGCAAGCCAAGAGAGGCCTCACCGCTGGAAATGCTAGTGGATCACCTTCGCTGGGAGATTGCGATTATTTTCTCGGTAGTGGTGCTTACGGCTATTTGGTGGTGTCGTTCCAGACGCCCTAAATAAATCTCCGCATTGTCTGCTGAAGTCTTCCTAAGTCGAGCCCTCCTCCCAGATGCCCATGATGCGCTTGAACTTCAGAGCTTTTCCAATCGTGGTGTCCACATCAATCACCGCTCCGTTGACCTTCACCGAGACGGATACGACGCGCCTCGGACAAGCACGTGGCTTCTACCGCGTGGTGATTCCGTCCATTCCTTGAGGAAGAGCCAGGCCTGATGATCTACCGCTAACCTTTACACCTCCTTTACAAAATTCCGCTAGGCTCTTCATCAGTTCTTTACGTTCGTGGACCCTCATTGATCTGAACACTCAGACTTGCGGTGAATCCCATGAAGCGCTTCCTCTTCCTCTCTCTCTTTGCCAGCCTCACGGTTGCTCACGCAGACCCTCAACTGACTTCCTGGTTCACGGCGAACTCTGGCCAATACGCCCGCATTTATCAGACGACGGCGGCGCAGACAGCGGGCACTAAGTCCACCACTTGGACCCGTGGGTCCGGCACCCAGACGAATCCCGCGTATGCGGATGTCAATGAGGTCTCCTACTCCGCGAACTGGATTTACATCAAGACGACGGGCTTGCCGAGCCACCTGATGGGGCCTTGGTATATCAATGCAGCGAAGACCACGGACTTCCCGAACTTCCCCGCGAATACGGCGACCTCGACGACGGTCATGTATCGCATCCCGCGGACGCCGACGATCTCTACCACCAAGACGCTCACGGGTCTCGGGGCGAGCGGGATCATGGTCAACGGTGTGTCCATGTTCGATATGCGCGATGCCTTTTCTTATGTGAATACCAGCGCCACAGATGCCACCCCACAGAATCTCCTCACGGGAGATGGTGTCTGGAACCGCGAGGCCTATGCCAATGAAGCCGTCACTTTCGATGCCGCACTGGCTCATCAAGCGGGTAAAAATTACCACTACCACGCGCAGCCCATCGCCTTGCGGTATCAGCTCGGCGACCATGTGGATTACAATGCCACGACCAATGTCTATACGGAGAGCGCCGCCGCCGTGACCATGCATTCACCCATCCTCGCATGGGCCGCTGATGGCCTTCCTGTTTACGGCCCCTACGGTTACTCCGACCCCACCAGTGCCAGCAGTGGCGTGCGGCGCATGGTCTCTGGGTTCGTTTTGCGTGACGGCACCAATGGCACCACGAATCTGACTTCCTCTGGCCGCGCTACACTGCCCGCCTGGGCGACGCGCATCCAGACGGCGACCTTTAAGGCTGGCCCGGCGGTCAGCACGACTTATGCGCTGGGCCATTACATTGAGGACTATGATTACCTCGGTGATCACAGCTTCACGCAAACGACAGGAGCCACGGTGAGGGACTTTGACTTGAACGAACAAAACGTGCGCTTCTGTGTGACGCCTGAATATCCCTCCGGCACCTGGGCCTACTTCACACCCATCAATGCCGCTGGAAGCCCCGTCTATCCCTTCACCACGGGCCGTCAGTATTACGCAACTCCTACAGGCGGCTCCGCCACTCTCTCCGAGACGGTGACGACGCAATTCATCGGCGGGGCCAACAAGCCGCTCACGATCAATCCACCCGCCGTGTCCGGCACCAGCGTCACGCTCACTTGGAATTCGGCTGAAGGCGGCACCTACTCCGTGCATGCCTCGGCCAATCAATCCACTTGGACGAGCAAGGCCACAGGCCTTGTGGCCACGGGCATCACGAGCAGTTCGGCCTACACCGCACTGGGCACCACGGGCACGGAATACGGTCGCGTCAATCGCACAGCCCTCGCCACTTATGATACCACGGGTCAAACGACGGCGACCACCGCCCAGACCACCACGACCAGTTACGCGCTCGGTGGCAATGCCTCGCCGACCATCAGCACCGTTGCGGCTCAGAGCACGGCGCAAAACACTGCGACGAGCGCCATCGCTTTCACGGTGGGCGATCAGGAGACCGCAGTCGCGAGCCTCACCGTCAGCGGCACTTCGTCGAATACTACGCTAGTGCCTAACGCAAACATAGTCTTCGGCGGTAGCGGGGCCAGCCGCACCGTTACGATCACCCCGGCAACGGGCCAGACTGGAACCTCGACGATCACCTTGAACGTCAACGATGGCACGACCACGACCAGCACGACGTTTGTGCTGACCGTGACGGCGCCGAACACTGCACCGACGATTGCTACGATCAGCAACACGCCCGCCTCGCCCCTCAGCACGGATGCCGTCACGGTCTCAGCCAATGTCACGCCATCATCAGGCCGCACCTTGTCCAGCGTGCAGCTCACTTACAGCACGGGCATCAGCAGCACGAGCACGGTGTTCAGTGAGACGATGGGCACTTCCGCCGCAGCTTGGACGACTGCCGCCAACCTGGGAACTGACAACGCCTGGACCATCACCCCTCCCGTGGGGCAGGGAGGAAATACCCCGCCGAATCCCTTCAGCCAAACCGCCGCCGCCAACCACACTGCCACCGGTTCGGGACATCTATTCGGTTTGGAAATCAACGGAGGACCGCCGTTGAACGCCATCGGCGATGGCTCCGTCTCCACGACTAACAACATCAATGCCACGAGCACCTCGGGGTATGTTGAGTTTTATCTGGCAGCCGCCAACCAGACCGCCACCACGGGATGGAACTTCCAGCTCTCCGCAGACGGAGGCACCACTTGGACCACACGCCTCAGCGAATCCAATACAGCTCACGCGACTCATGCCTACTTTACCTATACCCTCGCGGCAACCGAGCGGGTCAGCACTTTGAAAATTCGCTTTCAGTTCGCGGGCGGCGGCGCGGGTGGAACCTCCAAGTTCAGCGTGGATGACATTAAAGTCATCACAACCACAGGCGTCGCACCAGTCACCGTCGCCATGACCGGACCGGCCAGCGGCGGCGCTTACAGCGTGGTCATCCCCGCGCAAGCAAGCGGCACCACCGTGAGCTACACGATCACGGCAACGGACAGCACCGCCGCCATGACGACGAGCGCGAGCAACTCCTACACGGTGACCACGGTAGCGCCCGTTCTCGCCGTGACGCCTTCTACTGCGCTCATCTCCAGTGGAGCCGTGGGCGGAGCATTCTCGCCATCAAGCGCTACTTACACGCTAACGAACAGCGGCACGGGCACGCTTGCTTGGACCGCTGCGAAGACGGCGAGCTGGCTCACGCTTTCATCGGCCAGTGGCAGCTTAACCGCAGGAGCGAACACCACTGTAACGGCTACGATCAACACCGCCGCGAACAGCCTTACCGCAGGCAGCTACAGCGATACGATCACGTTCACTAACAGCACGAATGCCAGTGGCAATACCACCCGCGCGGTGAGTCTCGCTATCAGCTCCGCCATTCCTGCCGCGCCTGTTTTAGCCGCATTGCCCACTTTCAGTTCAGGCACTTCCAAGACCATCTCCTGGAGCGCTGTGACCGGGGCTACCAGCTACACCTTGCAGATCGCCTCCAGCGCAAACTTTGCCTCGAACCTGCTCTCCTCACAGACCGTCACCAGCCCCACCGGAACATTCTCCACGCTCACGAGCGGCACCCTTTATTACTATCGCGTGCTGGCCACGAACGTTCTCGGCTCATCCGCTTACAGCAATACGGTCTTCTCAACTCAGGATAACGTCGCGCCGAGCGTGGCCATCACTTCGCCAACGTCCAGCACTTCCACGGCAACGAGCACGATCACGGTCACCGGCACCAGCTCGGATGCGCTCTCCGGCATCGCCAGCGTCACTGTGAATGGCGTGACGGCGACGACCTCGAACAGCTTCGCTACGTGGACCCTCACGGCCCCGCTCGGCTTTGGCACGAATGGCCTCACCGCCGTAGCCACGGATAACGCAGGCAATACGACGACCACCGCGCCGATCAATGTCACGCTCAGCACCGCGCAGACTTACAATCCGCTCATCATCCCCGAGGTCATGACCGGCACCACGTTCAATCTTAACCTGCATCAGACGGCCAAGCGCTTCGGTAATGCCACCTTCCAGAACACCGCCGACACCACGACGTATGCCTACAACAACATGCTCATGTGGGGCCCGACCTTGATCATGAATAAAGGCGACTGGGTGCAGATGAACGTCACGAATAATCTCACGGATACGACCACCACGCACTGGCACGGCTTCCACATTCCAGCGATCATGGACGGCGGGCCGCATCAGACCATTCCTGCGGGCACCACCTGGTCGCCCAGCTTTCAGGTCGCTAACAATGCAGGCACTTATTGGTATCATCCCCATTTGCATCAGTTCACCCAACAGCAGCTCACGCGCGGCGGCGGCGGCATGATCATCATTCGCGATCCCACCGAGTCCGCGCTGAATCTGCCGCGCACTTATGGCGTGGATGACTTCCCCTTGGCCATGACCAGTCGCCGTTTCACCAACAATGAATTCGTCACCACCAATGCTGCTTACGGCGACTACATGCTGGTCAACGGCACGCTGAGCCCGCAAGTCACGCTGCCTAAGCAATACGTGCGCCTTCGCCTTCTTAATGCGGAGATCGAACGCAGCTATAATCTCGGCTTCAGCGATGGTCGCACGTTCTATCAAATCGCCACTGATGGCGGACTCGTCGCCGCTCCCGTGGCCTTGACCCGACTGGTGCTGGGAGTTGGTGAACGTTCTGAAATTCTTGTCGATCTCTCGGGGGATACGGTTGGAGCGACGTTGGATTTACAGGCCTTCAACTCCGGTCAGGCCAATGACTTCCCGGGTGCCGAACCCTCGACCTCTGGCCCCGTGGGCAGCCTGCTGAACAACTCCACTTTCACCATCCTGCATATCAACATTGGCGCAGCCACCGCGAACCCCATCACCACGCGGCCAACGTCCTTAACCACGAATACCTTCTGGGTTGATGCCAATGTCACCAACACCCGCACCGTGACCATCACCGGAGGAACCGGAGGCACGGCGTTCACGTTTGATAACACGACCTACACCCCCACCTTGTTCAATCAGACGCTGAACTTGAATGCCGTTGAGAAATGGACCGTCACGAACACCTCCGGCTTCAGCCACTCATTCCACATTCACGACATTGAGTTTAACCTGATCTCCAGGACCAACGGCAACAACGCGGGCGTGAAGACCTATGAGCAGGGATGGAAAGATGTCTTCTTCATCAGCCAGAATCAGACCGTGACCTTCATCGCGAAGTTCGACACCTTCGCCAGTAACACGAACCCGTTCATGTATCACTGCCACTTCTCCAATCACGAGGACGACGGCTTAATGGGCCAATTCGTAGTGGTGAACAACACGGTGGAAGATCTCGCTGTCGCCAGCTTCACACGCACCGGAACGAACAACAATATCTCACTGCAATTCAAAGCCACACCCGGCACCACTTACACCCTGCAATACTCCGCAGACATGACGACGAACAGTTGGACGGATGTCGGCTCCGTGACCAGCAATGGAACTTCCGCGAGCTTCACCGAAACCGACACCACAAGGCTGGGACAAGCACGCGGTTTCTATCGTGTGAAGATTCCGGTGATTCCTTGATGCGCTGCTGATTCTTGACTTTGGGACGCAGCTTGGCGAGCGATCACATCTCCATGAAGCCCGCAGACATCGCCCTCATCCTCCTCGCCGCGCTAGCGGGATGGCAGGCTTCGCGTTGGTGGCCGGCGGCGGTGGATTCATCGGTGAAGATGGAGCGAAGGATTCTCTGTTATCAGAGCCCGATGCACCCTTGGGTGAAGGCTGACAAGCCCGGCCAATGCACCATCTGCGGGATGCCTCTGGTGCCCATTTATGAAGGCGGAGCCGACTTCGACCACTCTGCTGAAGACATCGTGATGATGCCGAAGGGAACGCCCAATGTGCTCGGTGTGCAGACCGTTGAAGTGAAGAAGCAACCACTGGTCCGCACCCTGCGCGTTTCCGGCATGATCGGTGAAGATGAGTCCCGACACGGCATCATCAGCGCCACCGTGGAGGGTCGGCTTGATGGGCTGGCCATGAGCGGTGAAGGGGATAAAATGACCCGCAGACAACCCATCGCTACCATCTTCAGTCGCCCGCTGTTGGCGGCTGCGGAGGACTACAAGCTCGCGCTGGCGCAGGGCAGTCCCGACTTGGAAAAGAGCAAAAGGCGGCTCATGCAATACGGCCTTGTTTGGGAACAGATCGCTGCCATCCCCACGCGTCAGGCGGATGACCTCTACTTCGGGATGCTCGCGCCATTGACAGGCACCATCGTGAAAAGCTACGTCAGTGAAGGCCAGTATGTGAAGGAAGGGGACAGGCTTTTTGAGATCGCAGATTTCACAAAAATGTGGTTTATGTTCAACGCGTATGAGCAGGATCTCCCTTTAATTCAAGTGGGCCAGATCGTGACCGTGAGCACGCCTTCACTGCCCGGCCAAACAGTGAAAGCGCGCGTGGCCTTCATCAGTCCGAACCTCGATGAAACCACTCGCTCCGCTAAGGTCCGCGTGGTTTTGGAGAACCCAGATCGGCGCTTTAAGAACAAGACATTCGCGGAAGGAGTCGTCGAACTCGAAGCTCAAGAAGTCGTCGCCATCCCCCGCACTTCCGTCCTCTGGTCTGGAACCAAGCCGCATGTCTATGTAGAGAGGACACCCAATGCTTATGAGCGCCGCGACATCACTCTGGGCCGCTCTGGCGACACCTTATGGGAGATCAAAGAGGGGCTGAAAGATGGCGAGCGCATCGTGATGATGGGGAACATGCTCATGGATGGTCAGGCGCAGATAGATGCTCCGATAATGGACTCAGGCATGGCGGTGAAGTGAGGTGCTTCCGTCGCACGCAGTCAAGCAACGGGCTTCGACATCCGAGCAAATTCTCTGGGCATCGCAGTGCAGAACGCTGAAGATTTCTAGAGCCTTGGCGCTGGGAGATAGGGTTTGGGCATGATCGGTCTGTATCTATTCTTCCTGCTTGGCTTTGGCGGCAAAGGCCTGAAGCGAATCCCTGTCACTGTAGGACGCTGTTTGCACGTCGATCTTTTCGAGATCTTCACACACCTGCTGTGCTACTTCACGCATTTGATTTCCCAGTTTCGGAGATTTGACTACCACGAGGCAGTCATCAGGAAGCGCGCCGCCATCGCGTATTCGGCGCAAACCACCAATAATCTGATCTCCCTTGCGGAGGATCTCAGTAGTGTCCCGCAAATTCAGATGCAGCGCTCGAATGGCCCGGACAGACATGGCATTAGACTGGTGAACGAACGGAAACTTCATCCGATAGATATTAGTGCCGACATCAAGTGGCTGATAAAGCTTCGAGAGATCCCACTGCTTAAGGTGATCCTGAATAGCATCACGCATGAGCTGCTCCTGATACTCTTTCGGCTGCGCAAACTGGCGGCGAACATAATGCGCAAACAGCTCTTTCAGTTTGGTAGATGGATCAGGCGTCATCACCACTCGCACGTCACTGAAACAGAAAAGTGTTTTCCTCGGTCGAACCAGAAAGTTGAAGGCGGCTGACATGTTGGGAGCGCCCCCAGCTAGGGACAGGCACCCCTCCACAGGGGCATTGGCCTTCGGATTCAACCGCTTGATTTCACCTTCAATGGACTTGATACCTTGCCTATAAACATCCGTATCTAACTCATCAAAAAAGTCGGTGACGCGGGTGGATCGCCTCTTTTCGAGAAGAAACCCTAGATAACCCAGTTCCTCACAAAGAACCAGCACCCCCACGTTCACGAACTCCTCCGTCTCCCGGTAGGGAAGGAAGCGTAGAACGGCATATTTGCACAGATGTTGATTCATTGGAGAGCGTGATTACGGTAGAGGACGATAGAGCAGTATTCGTATGTTTTCGAGAACATCATCTGAGTCTTTCAGCCATTCTTCGGGGAGTTTCGCCAAAATGGACTCTAGATGGTGCCTGCCAGACTCAAGCCAGTGACGCATAGCGTCACCATGCATACCAATCCAGCACTCTTGCCAATCATCACGGAATATGTGAGTTTCAATGACACTGCGAATGGGACTGGGAGACAAGGTCAAATGGTGGTCAATCACCCACAGCGCCCGCTCTGGAGCCTGCCAAAGTAAGTTCGGGTTAGCATCTCGGCGATCACTGTTATTGATCCAGTGGTCGAAGACCAAGACTTGTTGCCGCTCCTCGATTGGAACACCCTTCGTAGCTGCTTTCGGGAAGGTGTCTGCCAGTTCCACCGCCTTTGATCCAAAGGCCCAACCAGGAACCAAGTCGTAGTCTGAATAAATACATTCGTTAACCAATGGTGAAGGAAGCCAGGCGATGCATGCTGGTGGACATCGTAGTCCCAAAGCGCGGGCAAGGCTGCTACATACCCACTCACACACCAATGGCATCATGTCAGAACAGCGTGTCTTTATGAAATAACGCTCGCCATCCGACGCACGACACTCAAGTGGACGCAGAATACTGCCAGCCTCTCGGCCTAGTATCTCCGTAACTACAAGGCGGTCACCGACAAAGGCCGAATCTGGGGGCATTGGGAGATCCGAGTTCATGGTCGAGAGGAATGCATACTTGAGATTGAGCAGGCTAGTAAATGTTCTCTACAGTAAGGACTGACGGAGGTGGGTAGCGCGCTGGAGGTTAGCGGAGACCACCACTTCCAGTTCAATCGCGATTCGACACAGCTCAGAATTCCGAGACAGCATCTCGGAAATCAGTGAGGGATAAGCCAGATAGAAAAGGCGGGAGGCTTCGAGATTATCCACAGAGTAGCGGTGTCCTATCAACTGGTTGGCAACGAAATGGGTGGTATTGACCGTTCGGACCACGCCCCACCGGGCTGATTCAAGAATTTCCCTGACCCGTCGAGAAAGAGAGGGCAAACCCTTTGCCGAGATCTGAGCATCAGGAGGCGTTCCCTTCGGTCTAACGATTTTCATGATTGCTCCTTTATGACCAACTAGGTGATGCGTTCGTGATCGGTCTTCTCGGAAACCTGCCCCTGTTCACTGGGCAGGACGAAATCACGACCACACATGAGCCCAATGCCAAACGTCTGTGGAAGGTGGTGACAATGGTTGCGTTGGTTTCCAGCGAAAGCATGTATTACGAGAATAGCGTTGTGAGCAGCGCTTGCAAACCGGAGTTTGATCATTGCGTGTATTCCGCAGATGACGCATTGCTCTTTGCGTCCGTTTGATCCGCACTTAATCTGTAGTGGCGAAAAATTCACAGGGCCTATTTTCTCACCGAATTTCTGGCATCCGAAACAACTGCGGGGATAAAACTGCATCAACATTTCCTAAACCCCTGGCTACAAACCGGATCTAACAGCTAAGTCTGCACTTGCTGGAAGTGCCGCTGGCGACGCTGTGATTGCCAGCTTCACTAATGACATAAGCCAGTCGCAGGGGTCAGATCGCAGCATGATGCAAGTAGGGATTTTCAAAATAAGACTGTCACTTCATCTCTGCTTAAGGTTCATCGTGGGAGATTGCTTCTGATGAACGCTAAATATTTCCTGTGCTCATATCTTCTCGTGGTCGTGCTTGTTCCTTTGCAAGTCACGGCTCACTCTTGGCACGCGGACATTTCCGAGCATGAGATCGTGTTCGATGAAGCCTATCGTGCGAAGTTGCTGGCCGAGTTCATGAGTCATCAGGGAGATAGGCAAAGCGCCACGCCACAGCTCGTTGCGAATGGAGTGATTCCGAGCGTCAGCAAGGCTCCAGCGCAGGCCGCGCCGTTCATGGTCTTCGCGCCGAAAGTGAACACGAAGTGGGACAACGACTTCATGTATATCGAGTCCAACGGGATGCCGGATCACCCGATGATGATAGGCATCACCAACTGGCAGCAGCAGGTGCCCTTGCCACATCCTTACTTTGGCGACAATGCGTGGCGCATTCCGCTGCATCCCGTGGTGGCCAAAGAACCGGCCTCGATCAAGAACCGATTCCTTCGTGGGGCCATCGCGCTGGGCGTGAACGGCATCCCGATCTTCAATCCGCAGAATAATCGTGGCGAGGTCTCGCAGGAGATCGGCGAGCTGGATCAATGGGGTAGCCATTGCGGTCGTGCTGATGATTACCATTACCACGCTGCACCGCTTCATCTTCAGAGCATTGTTGGCAAAGGGCAACCCATCGCCTATGCGTTGGATGGTTATCCGATCTTCGGTTTGACCGAGCCGGACGGCTCACCCATTGGTCAGATGGATGCCCTTAATGGCCATGAGACCAGCATCGGCTATCACTATCATGCCTCGACGAAGTATCCCTATGTGAACGGCGGCTTTCACGGCGAAGTGGTCGAGCGCGAAGGACAAGTCGATCCGCAGCCCCGCGCTGGTGGGGTTCGCGGCGCAGGCTCACCCTTGCGCGGAGCGAAGATCACGGGCTTCGAGAGCTCCACTGCAAACAGCTATAAACTCAACTACGAGGTGAACGGCGATCCGCGAGCTATCCTTTACAGCGTCAACATGGACGGCACCTTCCCTTTTGAGTATCAGAACGGTAAGGGCGGAACGATCAAAGAAATCTATACCCAGCGGCAAAGGAGCGGTGGCGGTCCTGATGAAGGCCGGAGACGCGGACCGAATGGCCTAGGTGCCGACGAGCAAGCGATCAGCAGCGCCTTGCCAACTCCCGCTCCAAGAGCCACCAACGCCAGCAGTGGCTTCACGTTGATCAGTCCCATCGTCACGAACGGCGGCACCTATCCCGTGGAATACACGGGCGATGGTGCAGGCTCCACGCCGCCTCTCTCTTGGAGTGGCGCACCGGAAGGCACGAAAAGCTTTGCCATCATCATGCATCACCTCGATCCAGAAGGGAAAACGAAGTGGTATTGGACGCTCTATAACATTCATGCAAACACGACTCATTTGGACAAGAACACGCAGGGCGTCGGCACACTCGGCACGAGCTTCAAAGGGGAACGTAGCTATGAGCCACCGCACTCCAAAGGCCCCGGCCCGAAGACTTATGTCATCACGGTTTATGCGCTGTCAGCACCTCCTCAAATCAGCGTGCCCGCGTCCCAAGTGAGCGCAGAAGTCCTTTGGGCTGCTATGAAGGATCGAACGCTGGCCAGCGCGGATTTGAGTGTCGTTTACTCGCGTGGCGGCACCACTGACTTGCGGAAAGGCCCGCCAAGAAACCCGCCGCCTGATGATGGACGGAAACCCGCGCCTCGATGAGTTTTGCATCGTAATATCTGCACCCGTTGCGAAACCGTTGCGCCCAAAAGACGGGTTGCAAATCTGCCGCTGATGCGTCAACAGTCGTCTCTTCGCAGACAGGCTCCCGGCTTTGATCCCTAACCCGTCCCCATAGTTCAACGGATAGAACGAGGGTTTCCTAAACTCTAAATACAGGTTCGATTCCTGTTGGGGACGCCAAGTTACCTCAGAATGAGTGGCCTCAATAGCGCTTGTAACTTTCCTGAATGTCGTTTGCAATTTTAGGATCAGCGACGATAACTAACACTGGCTAGAACGTCTTTCAGTAAGATTCCAGGCATGGTAGGTCATCCAGTGATTCATTTGGTGATTTGAAACCCGACAATCGGGAACAGTCGAAGAAGCAGCAGTAGGTCGGTCAGCAAATCACTAATATGAATACCAAAATGTATGTGGGCAATTTGTCCTTCGATGTCACTGAGAGCGATCTCCATGAACTTTTCGGCACCCACGGCGCAGTCTCCGAAGTGAGCCTCGTCATGGACCGTGAAACCGGACGCCCTCGTGGCTTCGCTTTCATCACGATGGCAGACAAGTCCGGCATGGACAACGCTATCCGTGACCTCAATGGCAAGCCTTTCCAAGGCCGCCCTCTCACTGTGAACGAAGCCCGTCCACGTGAAGAACGCCCCTCCTTCGGTGGTGGTGGCGGCGGCGGCGGTGGCCGTCGTAGCGGTGGTGGTGGCGGCGGCTACGGCGGCGGCGGCGGTGGTCGCGGCAACGGTGGTGGTGGCGGCGGTGGCCGTTCCGAGCGCTGGTAGTCTCCAGTCCTTCGATTTTTAGAATTATGGCGGAGTCTCGAAAGGGACTCCGCCATTTTTATGCCCGTTTGAGTCCTGATCAAGGGGAGAGGGCTAGTTTTGTCCGAGCTCTTACGAACTCGGCTACGCCTTATTCAAACTGCTTCAGGACATGCTCAACTGAGGGAGCTGACAAGCTTCAACGGTCCGAGACATCTGCTCAAGCAAGGTGGCGTATTCTCCCAGAACCCGGTCGCGACTGAAAAAGACGGCGCGTTCTGCGGCCAGAGCGGACATTCTCTTTGCCTCACGGGGATCACCGAGCGTCTGCAAAGCCGCGCGTAGCCCTTCCTGATCTCCGGGGCTGACGACGATCCCGTAGCCGCCGAGAGCGATCTCGCGAGCCAAGGGTGTATCCGCTTCCGCGACCACGAGGACGGGTGTTCTCGTGGCTAGGGCGGGGAGTAATTTACTGGGAAGGAAGTTCGCGGAAACGCCAGCGCGTTGTGTGACCAGACAGGCGGTGCATTGTCGCAAGCGGTTCACATAAGAGGGCAGATCTTCGACAGGTCCGAGCTTGATGGACGTGCCTGAGAGGCGATCTTGAATGCGTTTAGCTTCGGGGCCTCCGCCTTGAATCCGCAGTGTCCAGTCCGTTCCTGCTTCGGCGAAATCCTCAATGAAATCGGGGAGCCCCTGTTTGATGCCCAGATTGCCGGAGTAGAAAAGGGTCTTCGTTTCCCGCTGGATGGGGCTGTTTTCCTGCTTTTCGATCTCTATGGCCAGATCACGATGAACCCAGTTCGGGATGTATTGAACGGGGCGTCTGGGGCCGATTTTCTCTTCGAGCTTTTGCCGCATTTCGGGGCTGATCGTGCTGAGTTGGGTCGCGCTTCGCAAAGCCCATTTTTCCATGCTACGCAGGATGGCTCCCATCCCTGGTAGCTTCAGAATGCCCAGCTCCAGCGCGGCATCCACCACGAAATCCTGGACAATGATGAGCCGTTTCATGCCCTTGCCGCGATAGAGAAATCGTTGCGCAGCGCACTGAGAGAGCATCGGACAGGCCGTCACTACCACATCGGGCGTCCAGCCTTTGAACCGTCCTTGGCGGATGATGGAGAAGAGGAACGTGGCGTCACTCCAAAGCCGCGTGATGCCGCGTGGCCTCGCGGGAATGAACATGGAGATGCGCCGGACGGGGATACCCTGGAAAACTTCATCGCGTGAGTCCACGCCTTCATCTTCTGGGCGCAGTTTCCAACTCGGATAATACGAAAATGCGGCGGTGACTCGCAGGTCATGGCCCGCATCCTTCAGGTAGCGGGCAAAGTCCGAGTAGAGCGCCGCGCCAGCCAGCTCATCAGGGTGAAAGAGGTTAGTGATGAGATGAATCTTCACGCAGAACGAGGAAAGGGGGAGTTTTTGAATGTGATCTCAGACCTGTGAGAGTATTATTGACGATAATTGCAGTTTTGATTGCCAATTATAATAATATTCATAAAATAGCGAGAGTTGTCAAGCGACTCATCGCTTTTTGAAGCGTATTGCCTGCCAAGATCATTCTACGACCCTCGCTTTTCGTTCTCCCGAACCGATGTCCTCAACTCTCCTCCATCCTTCGCCCGCCATTCTGCATGTGGTGCTCCGTCCCCGTTATTCGGGTGCGGAAATGCTAGTGAAAGCGCTGATTCCACTGCATGCCGAGAACGGGTGCCGCACCGCTTTCTGTGCGCTGTTGCCCACGGAATCAGCGTTCCAGCCGGAGTTGGAGAAATTGGATTCGCTGGGCTGCGAACTCTTCGTCCCCAATGCCGAACTGAAGGGCCTTCAGCGCATCCATCATGTCACGCAAGCCATTCGCGAATTTCAGCCGAACCTGATCGTGGCGCACTCCGTTATTCCTGCGGCCTATGCGCGAGCCGCTGCCGTCTTGAGTGGATGGAGGATCACGCCGCATGATGACCGCAGACTGGCCATCGCGCTGCACTCTGCGGACAACGATGATTTTGCCGCGCTGCCCTTTCATCTCTCGGAAAAGGTGCTGACTTACTTCGCGGATACGGTCGTCACGGTGAGCGATGAAAGCCTCAAAAACTATCGTCATCGGGTGCGGGCTCATCCACATCTTCAGCGCATCGCGAACGGCATTGACCTCAGTCGTTTTCGGGCCGCTGCCGCACGCAGAAGCGCCTTGCGTGACCAGTTCGGATTGGGCGGTCAGCGTCTAGTGCTGCAAGTGGGACGCTTGACGGAAGTGAAGCAGCAGATGCTCAGTCTGGAGGCCCTGATCCCACTTCTACATGAAGATACGAAGCTCCAGCTTTGGTTCGCGGGACTACCCGAAGAGCCTGAATACGAGGTCCGTCTGCGCGAGGCCGTGCAAGCAAGTGGCCTCACCGCGCAGGTGCAGATTTTAGGGTCACGCACGGATGTTCCAGAGCTGCTGGCCGCAGCGGATGTCTATCTCATGCCGTCCACGATGGAGGCGCATAGCGTGGCCCTGATCGAGGCTTTGGCCAGTGGCGTTCCGGTCGTCGCATCGGACATCGCCACGTTCCTTTACACGGCCAGCCTCCCTGGTGTTTCTTTGGTTGGAACGAGCGATGGAGCGGGCTTGGTCAAAGCGACTCAGGGGTTTCTTGCGCGTGGCACTCGTTTTGAAAGAGATCTGGGGGCCTATGACATCGCGGCGACGGAGCAGCAGTATCGCGGGCTTGTTTGAGGAGCGCTCTTAATCCGAGTCGCAAAAATACTTTTGCTCTCATTTCTGAATGTCACGACCCTAACATTATTCTGGACATTATAGTTATTGTGTTGGATATTCCTTGATGCACTGGCTTTGGAGTCAGGCAATCCATGAAATTAACCCTGCCATCCTCTCAAGAACTACCCCAGTTGCCCGTGCTTCCGCAGGCACCGGACAATAGTGTGGATGTGCGTGGGCTGGTGCAGATTTTCCTTTCGCGACTTTGGATCATCATTCTCGCGATGGTGCTTTGTCTCGGTGCTGGAGTCGGTTATTTGCTGAAAACACCGAAGCTCTACGCGGCCAATGCAGTGCTGGAAGCCAAGTCACAGGCCATAGGGCTGAACGTCATCAATAATGGGGTCACGACCGAAGCCAACGCACTAGAAGAGCAGCACACCTTTGAACAAAGTCTGACAAATCGCACGCTGCTCATTGGTGTGGCCCGCGCTTTGAACTTAGATCAAGACGCACGTCTCTTTCCCAATCGAACGGCTGAAAAAGAAGCCACGGATTCTGATCTCGCGAAGGCTCTCGCGCCTCGGGTGCAGGCGGAACTACGACGTGGCACGCGCTTGATTGATCTGAAAGTGACCTACTTCGATGCCGAAACGGCGAAGTTGATCGCGGATAAAGTCATCGAGCTTTATGTCTCTCAGGGGGCGAGCATGGAGTCCGGCGCATCCCAGAAAGCCACCAGTTCGCTGGCGATGGAAGCTGAGCGTTTGCGGCTTAAACTCGAAGAATCCGACAAAGCCCTGCAAGCTTTCCGAGAGCAGAACAGCGGGGTGCCCATAGACGCGGGTTACAACCAAAGCCTGGAACGCACCAAGGAATTGAACTCTCAGTTCAGCAAGGCCAAGGGACTCCGGCTACAGCTCGAAGCGGACATCGCTAGGCTTGATCAACTCAATAACGAGCCCACGAAGAATCTGCTTTTGATCAGCAGCATTGCCACCCAAGCCGACGTGCAGGAATTGAACCGCACGATCAGTGGCAAGGAGGCCGAGCTACTCGCCATTAGAGAATGGTGTGGGCGGCGTCATCCGCGTTTTACCCAAGCTCAGAAGGAGATCGAGTATCTCATCATAGCACGGGATGAGTCGCTGAAGAATGGCGCAAGCCGCGTGCGCAGCACTTACGAGGGCGCGCTGGAAGCGGAGGTCAAACTGCAAGCTGCCATCGCTGATCAGGAGCGCATCTCCAATGAATTGGGCAAGCAAACTATCCCGCTCGCGCAGTTGCAAAATGAAGTGAAGACGAATCGCGAACTCTACGAGCTGGTGTCCAAGCGGGTCAAAGAAACCAGCCTCGCGGCGACTCTGGCCGTGGCCAATTTCCGCGTGACAGAAGCGCCCATCGTCCAACCGGATGCGGTATCACCACGCAAGACGCAAGTGCTAGGTCTGGCGCTGATCGCAGGGCTGATTTTCGGTGTTGGTGGAGCCTTTGGCTTGGAAGTCTTTAAGCCCACAGCATCCTCTCCGAAGGCTGATGAATCAACGCCTCCAGAGCTGCCCATCCTCGCTGAGCTGCCGTCCACGGGCTACGATCCGCTGACGTTGGCGATGGATTGCGCGAACCAACGTCACACGCCGGAGTGTGCTGCTTTCCGCACCTTGCGCTCGTCGTTGAGCTTCCTCCGTCGTGATCAGGAATCCCGCAGTATCGTGATTACCAGCGCGTCAGAAGATGGGGACGCCAGCTTCTGCGCCTTGAACCTCGCGGCGACTTACGCGGGGGAAAACTTGCGGACGCTGCTCATCGTCATGGACTTCAAGAATCATGATCTCGAAAGAATCTTGATCGACCCTTCCCGTGGCGCAGTCCGTGGGCTTTCGGAAGGTTTGGCCAACAGCCTGCAGCCTGATGGATTCTGCCACGCGACGCCGATTCCAAATCTCTATTTCATCCCCGCTGGCCGGCCCGTGTCTGATCCCGCAGCCCTCCTGAAGAGCCAGAACTTCCGTGAGTTGATGATGCTCGCATGGACTTCTGTGGATCGCATCATTCTCTGTGCGCCGCCTGTCATGGAAATGCAGGAGCCGCTGGTGCCCTTACGCTATGCGGAAGCGGTGTGCCTCGTGGCTAAATCAGGTCGCACTTCCAAGGCGCAAATCTCCGCAGCCGTGAGCCGCCTTCGCTTCCCCGGTCACTCACCTGCCGGGCTGGTGATGACTGGCGCGCCACCCCGCATCATGTCCGGTCAGACCTCGCTTGATCCCACGTCACTGCTGCAAGCTGGAGCTAATTCGCGGGTGTAGTGCAAGCTGAGGGAAGCCAAATTTAACCGAGCATCAAGGCCGTTCATCAGCGATAGTTTCTCTCAACCGAACCATGTCCTCTGAAAGCACCCACGCCCGTTTCCGCTTGCTGCGGCTGGGGATGGCTGTGGCCACCTCGCTGCTTTCCAAGGCGGGCTCTGCGGTGTTGCAGTTAGTGGCCATCCCCGTCGCCGTGAGTGTGCTGGGCTTTGAGAAATATGGCGTCTTCGCCGCACTGACGGCGGCTTGGGCGTGTCTCAGTCTGTCAGGAATCGGCGTCGGACCGGGACTGACGAAGGCCATTGCGCGGACTCATGCCGACAATGATTCCGCTGGTGAAGCGACCTATTTCACCACCGCGCTGATGTTGCTCTCCATTGCTGGCTTGTTGGATGGCGGCATCGTTTATGCCGTGCTCACTTACGTCCCAGCCACCACGCTTTTTGGTCGGGATTTCGCCGTTTATCAGGACATCATCCTGACCTGTGCGCCGCTGCTGGGTTGGTTGATCTGCATGGAGACCATCCTCGGTGTTGTGGAGCGCACACAGGCCGGATACCAGGAGCTGCATCGTGCGAATCTATGGGGAGCCGTCGGTAATTTAACGGGCGGAGTCCTGCTGCTCGCGGGCATTCATCAGTTCCCGAATATCCCGTTTCTCATCATTACGGTGCTGGGCATGACCACCCTCGCGCGGCTGGGCAATGCGATCCAACTCATCGGCTGGCATCGTCCTTATCTGTTGAAGCCAACGGTGCGTTTTTCCGGCAGCAAAGCCAAAGAACTTCTCGGGGATGGCCTGGCCTTTACCGCTTCCCAGGCCGTCGCTCCGCTCCTCATGCGTGAAGGCGCGAAGCTCCTCGCCTCGCACATGGGCGGGCCAGCGGCAGCAGGTGTCTTCTCCGTTCTGAATCAAATCAGCACCTTCCTCGGCAGCTTCATCTCCATGATCTCCGCACCACTCTGGCCCGCTTTGATGGATGCTGCCGCGCGGCGTGATTACGCCTGGTTTGACTCTGCGCGGCGGAAGCTTTTCGCAGGCGTCATGGCCTATGTCGGAGTCGCGGCCATCGGGCTGACGCTGGCGGGAAGCTGGCTCATCGAGCGCTGGCTGGGCGGCCACGTTCATATTTCACAAGAGGTGCTCATCGCCTTCGCTGCCTACTATGTGTGCGTGGCCTGGGCTCATGTGAACTACATTTGTCTCACTGGCTTGGGCCTTCTCATGGCTCCTGCTGCCATCTCCGTCATTGAAGCCGTGCTGGCGCTATTCATCGCATGGTTCGGCATGGAACTGCTGGGCATGAAAGGTCTTCTCTGGGGCTTGAGCGCGGCCATGCTCATCATGTCCGCCTGGCTTTTTCCGCTTCTGCTCACGCAACGAATGCGCGCCTGGAAGGCTCATGGAACCTTGCCTCTGGCCACTCCTTCACCCAGCCACTGATCGAAATCCCAAGGCCATGTTCACCCTGCTCTACTGGATCTTTTGCTTCTCGTTCGCCTTCGATTTTCGAGGCGAAAAAGGCGGGAGCGCGGTGCAGTATCTCTTCCTCGCCTTAGCGTTGGGATCAGGTGTTTTGACCATTCTCACCACGCCCAAAGGCTTGCGTAGCAGTCCGACGAATATCATGAGCGCGGTGTGGTGGGTCTATCTCGGATCAACCATTCTCGTCGCTTTGCTCTCAGGAGTGGATGCTTCGCAATACGTCCGCTGCGTGCTTCCGGCGCTGCTCTTTGGACTGGCCCTGAACCTCGGCCAATGCCTCGCCGTTCGTAACTTTTCCGCTGAAGCCATTCTTCAACCACTCCTCTGGTCCAGCATCGTCTCCGTCTTCTGGCGCTTCATCAATGCGGTCGTCATTGCAAATATTCCCATCGAGCAGGTGCGCTATGAAATGCTCAGCCCCGCTATTCCGCTTCTCTTTGCCGCAGCCGTAAGCGCCGCTTTTCTGGCGACCAAACTCCAGCCGCTCTCGCTCATCGGCGGAGCTTTGGCGCTAGTCTCCGTATTGATCAGTGTCACGCGTTCCTACATCCTGACCCTGATCGCAGCCCTGATGGCGGTAGGCTTCGCGATGTTGCTGGTCTTGGGAGCCAAGTATTGGACGGCCCATGACCTGCGTAAAAAAATGGTGAATGTGTTTTCCGGCGGAGCCATCATGGCTGCCGCCTTAGTCATCCTATTCTTCATTCAGCCAGTCGTGTTCGAGCGCTGGTTTGAACGCCTCTTCCATGACGGCGGTGGGAAGACTCAAACGGACATCACCCTGCTCACACGGGAGGCCGAGGCCAAAACGATGATCCATTTGCTGGAAGCTGATCCGCTCCGCTTCATTTATGGCAAGGGCATGGGCGCTAACTACTACTGGGACAGCTCGTATTATCCTGAGTTTCTTCAGGTGTATCGGAATGCTGAAGAGTTCTCCATGGACTACTTTCTTCCGGGACATTCCGTGTGGACTTACTCGCTGTTTTCCGGCGGAGGTTATGCGGTCGTCACCTATATCTTCCTCTTCGGCTGGCTCGTGATCGTGGGGGTTCGTGGAGGTCGGCAGGCCGTTCTCATGCGCTCAGATTCGCCGCACCTTGCTTATCTGCCATTCATCGTGGGCGTGTGCTATTTCAGCCAGACCTTGACCTCGAATCCCTTTGGGGAACGCTTCAGCGCGCAGATCCTTGGACTCTGTGCCGCCTTGCCTCAAGTGTTCCTCATGCGGGCGGCCACGAGGCAACGCGCCAGTCTTCAGCCTCAACTCACCCCCGCAGATTTCCTTATCGCGAATCATGCTCAAACGACCTCTTATCGCACTAGCTGATCCCTTGTGGATCGGGCATCGCGAGACGTATTTTCGCGAGTTCGTTCTCTCCCTGAATCGGGTGGGCGCGGATGTGATCGCGCTTTGTCCTGAACCGAGGAAGCTCGACTCTTTAGGGCTGGAATCATCCCGATTACACACAGGTGTTCTCACCGAGCCGAGCCGCCTTCCGCTGCTCAACCGCCTTCATCAAGACCCCATCAATACGCATCTGCGGTGGCGCAGATTAGGCGATGCTTTGTTGCAAGTGGAACAACAGGTCGGGCGTCACGCGGACTTCCTTTTCCTTCCTTGGCTTGATAGTTATCTGCGTGCTTCCATGCCTGAGAAGCTGACGTTGGCCCCCATGCAAACCCCTTGGGCGGGCCTCTATTTCCGGCCCAATCATCTCATGGATGAACGCATCTCTTTCCTGCAAGCCGCCGCGAAAGGTGATGCCCTGCTGCGCTCGCAGACCTGCCGTGCCGTAGCGACATTGGACGAAACCTTGCGCCCCGCTTTGGAGCAAGTCTCTCACAAGCCGGTCATCCTTTTCCCGGACATTACGGATGAATCGGCACCTGATCCGAACACGCCATTTGCGAAACAAATCCGCGAGAAAGCAGCGGGGCGCCAAGTCATCGGACTCATCGGCATGGAACCGCGCAAAGGCGTGGTCACCATGCTGCGTGCGGCGGACATCGCGCGAGATCAGGGTCAGCCGTGGCTCTTCGTGCTCGCCGGAACGGCCTGCCTCCCCATGTATCCCGAAGCCGAACGGCGCTTCATTGAAGAACACATCACGAGATCACAGGATGACGCCGCTGGCAGCAATGTGCTCTTCCCACATGAGTTCAACCCGATCCCGGATGGGCCCGCATTCAATGGAGTCATGGACAGCTTCGACGTGCTCTTTGTGGCCTATCACGACTTCCTCGGCAGCAGCAATGTCCTGACCAAATCCTCTATTTTGAAGAAGCCTGTCGTCAGCACGGACTTGGGCTGCATCGCCCATCGCACTAAGGCTTACGACTTGGGCCTCTCCATTCCTCAGGGGGATGCCGTGGCGTGTTGCTCCGCCATTGAACGAGTGCTGAAGGGCGTGGATTGGGATGATCAAACGCTGCATCCTCGTCATGCAGATTACCACGCGGGTCATAGCCGCGCCGCGCTGGATGACAGCATGAAGCAGTTGATCGCCCTCATTTAAATGGCACCCGAAATGAAGCCTCATCGACTCGCCGTTCTCTTCGACAGTCACACGCCTTATCTGGCGTTCCGGGTGAATGCGCTGCATCGTGAATTGGTGCGGCTGGGCTTCGATCAACACATTGAACTCCACGTCATTCTCACCGCTGCTGATTGGTCATCTTACGGCTGGGCTCAGGAGGGTTTGCAGGGCTTGTATGAGGTGCCCGTTCACGTTCTCTCGAAGGAATTTCATGGCCTCGGACTGCGCGCCTTCTTCAGTGCCTCATTGCCAAAAATCTTCTTCAAGCTGTCCGCACTTTACCTGAAGCTTCGACCGCGCCTCATGTTGGTCGGAGGCTATGATCGCCCCACCAGCCTTCTCTGCAGACTGCTCTCCTATCCCTTCTTCGCAAAGGTCGGCGTGATGAACGACTCACGCTTCAACGATGCCGAGAGCTACTCGAAGAGCGCCTTGTTTGAGTTCATCAAAAGCTTCGTCGTTGCTCGCTATTCCTTCTTCATGTGCGCAGGTCGCGAGAGCGCTGACTACCACCGATTCCTCGGCGGAAGGAACAAGCCCATCTTCTCTGAAGCCTGGGATGTCGTGGACAATCAAGGCATCGCGACCGCCGCTGATGATGCCACGCATGACGCGGATATTCGGCGGCGCTTTGCTCTCCCTGACGACGCGAAGTTCTTCTTCTTCCCCGCACGCTTCGTGGCGAAGAAGAACGTGCCCTTCGTGCTGCGAGCCTATGCGGCGTATCTTGCTACCAACCCAACCGATGCGCATTACCTGGTCCTCTGTGGCCAAGGCCCGGACAAGGATTTGATTCAGCAGTTGTGTAGCACGGGCTTCCAGCCTGTGGGTAGTTCAGGCATCCTGCCTGAATCATTAATGGCAACAGCCAAGATGGCTGTTCTACACACAGGCGGGACGCCTATGCCACACTCGCAGCCACGTCTCACGGACTACGTTAAACTCTGCGACTGGCTACCTTATGAACTCATGCCGCGCGCCTGCCGATTAAGCATCGCATTGATCCTAGCCAGCACACATGATCAATGGGGCATGACGGTGAATGAAGCGCTCAGTGCGGGCACGCCCGTGCTCGTTTCTCATCGCTGCGGCGCGCATGAGTTGGTTCAGAATAACCTGAACGGCTTCGTCATTCGGGCTAAAGGTGAAGCCGTTCAGGTTATTCTGAACCAACTCATGCGCGCCGCAGCGATGAGAAACGAGCACGGGCGTTCCCGCACTG
>JANYJH010000112.1 GCA_025361865.1 Phragmitibacter sp. | reverse complement strand
GTGCGGCAGCGAGGATTCCGTGTACGCCGCATCCAACATCCAATACGCCGCCGAGACGGACGGCGCTCCCAGGGCTTCGCTTCCAAGAAAACGATTAGTTATACCATCCCATGACCATCCATTCACTCCTTCGGCCAGCCTTTGCCTCGCTGCTCTGCGCTCTCACGCTCTCACGCTCTCCGCCCAGACGGATGAAGATCAGATGAAGCGCGGGTTCCTGCTCTATCAGCAGAAGTGCCTGATGTGCCATCAAGTCAGCGGCCAGGGAGTGCCGCCCATGTATCCGCCGCTCGCAGATAGTGATTGGCTGAAGCAAGACCGCGTGCGGACGATCCGCGTGCTTTGCGAAGGGCTCTCTGGGCCGCTCACCGTGAAGGGCCAGGTCTTCAACAACGCCATGCCTACGCAGATTCTGAACGATCAGGAAGTGGCGGATGTGCTGAGCTATATCGGCCAGTCTTGGGGGAACACCTTGCCTGCGTTTGCTGCGCCAGAGATTAAGGAAGCGCGCAAGAAAAGCCGTTACAAGACCTTTGCAGACCTCACGGTCGCGAGCGCTTATCAACCGCTGCCGAAAGCTCCCGAGGGATGGACGTTGCGTGAGCTGGTGCAGTTGCCAGAGATGGCCACGCGCCTCGCGAGCTTTGGTCCCGGAAGCCCCGTTTATGTGCTCGCGCAGAACGGCGGCATCTACCAGTTGGACCTCACCAACAAGACGCTCTTTCCCATCATTCGCTCGGATGAATACGGTATCAGTGAGCAGGGGGATTTCGTTTCTTCAGGCCTGACGGTGGATGCCACAGGTCGGTTGTGGTCGGTCACGAATCAGCGAATCGGTTCTGACAAAGACGACAAAATGTATATGAACAGCGTCGTCATCTGGCGCAGCAGTGAAACGGTGAATGGTCGGCCAGCGAAGATGCGGCCTTGGTTCCGCACCACCTATCCGCAAGGCGGCGGCCCCTACAATCATGGCGTGAGCCACATCGCCTTCGGGCCTGATGGAATGCTCTATCTCAACAGCGGCGCGCGCACCGATGGCGGTGAAGTTGGCAAGCTCCCGAAGTATCATCCCGGTGGGGAAGTGGACATCACAGCGTGCGTGTGGCGGCTTGATCCGAAGGCTGAGCAGCCGAAGATCGAGGTCATCGCGCGGGGCATTCGCAATGCCTACGGCTTCGCTTGGGATGACAAGGCCCGGCTCTTCACCGTGAGCAATGGGCCCGACGCCAATCAGCCCGAAGAGATGGACTTCATCGAAGTGGGCAAGCACTACGGCTTTCCCTATCAGTTCGGCAATGAGCCCGCCAGTGAAGGCAGCCCTTACAAGCACACGCCCAAGGCTCCTGAGGGGTTGGTGTTCACGATGCCCGTCGCCAACATCGGGCCCGCAGGTGGCGGCAAGCCCGACGCGCCATGCTACACGCTCACGCCGCATTCCTGCCCCTGCGGCACGATCTGGTGTGGCGAAGAGTTTCCGCCGCTGCTGAGAAATCGCTTCTTGATCACGCGCTTTGGAAACCTTCTCGACTGCCCTGAAGACGTCGGCTTTGACCTGCTCTCCGCGAAGATGGAGCAGAAGCCGGATGGCACTTGGCAGACCAGCGTGAACACCGTGCTCGCGCCGCTGGGACGTCCCTTGGATGTGCTTCATATCGGCTCCGGCCATGTGCTGATCCTCGAATACACGCGCCCGACAGATTTCAAAAGCAAGCGCGGCTGGTTGCCAGGACGTATTCTTGAGTTGGCTCCTGAGGGCAAGTAGCAAGTTTCATGTCGCAGTTATTTTTGCTCGCATTTGCGTCGCAGATGCGGCACTCTCCATCCATGAGCATGATCACGCTGACTCCCACCAAAGCCCGGCTGAATCTGTCACAACTCCTGCGTCAAGCTCTTAAAGGAGATGACATCGGTATCGTCGTGGACGGAAAGATTGTCGCCCTGCGTCCGGTCACAGTTGAATCCACCGACTACGCCATGCGAGAGTATGGAGCCACGGCAGGTGATCTCACTAATCTTGAAAAGAGCGTCCATGGCAAAATCCAAAAAGACCGCAAAGCAGGCAGGCTCCACGAGTTCACCGGAGACATCGAAGCCCTCATTAAAGGTTAGAGTCACGGAGGAATTGATCGGCCAGCTTCGCAAGCGCTCCAAAGCAGAACGGAAGGTGATTGGCGAAGCCATGACCGCAGTGCAGGATGGCTGGGGCAAGCCGCATGTTCACTCAGGCATAAGCATCCGACGTTTGACGAAGACCCTCTTCGAATGCCGTGTTGATCTGGATGAACGGCTGGCTTTCATCTTCATCGCTACGCCACCAGAACTCGTGTTCTTCTTCATCGGCAATCATGACGAAGTGCAGAAATTGATCAAGTCGGTGAAATAGTGGAGGCACTGCAATTGGGCGATGATTGGAAATCCAACGAGCTTCATGAATCCTCATTCTCGAAGAAGAATCTTCATCGCCATTCGTTCTACTTTCCCGAATCAACTACCGCCATGCGTTCCTCTTTATTCCTTCTCCTCATCGCCATTTGCCTGACTGTTTTCGCGCGTGCTCAGGATCTTAAGACGGGCGTTCCCGTGAGCTATCAACTGCCCACCACAGGCCCGTTGCCGCAGATGTATCGGGTCACTTTGGCCATCGTGGATGAGAAGAAGCCGGACTGGATCATCAGCCAGTTTACCGCAGGCGTGGTGCGGACGGTGACCGCTGAAAATGGCGGGAAATTCTCCGAGATCTGGAACGGTCTGGATGACAATTTCATGCCTGTGCCGCCGGGGACGTATGGATTGAAGGGCATCTACATGCCAGCCGCGAAGTGGGCGGTGGATGGAGAACCGCATTCCATCACACCGCGTTATTTAACGAGCGCCGATGCCTGGCGAACGCTGCCAGGCGAGTCGAAGACGCCCATCGTGGTAGGCGATCCGGTGAACAGTCCGTTGGGCGATGTGGACGTGGGCACCAATGGCGTGGGCGTGTTCTGTTATCAGTATCTGGAGAACGCGCGGAACTTTTACATGGCGGATTTCAGGAAGCCCATCAACTACGATCAAGCAACGCCGGGCTACAGTTCCGGCGGCGCGGCTGGGGGTAAGTGCGTGGCCACGGACGGCATCACGGCTTGGTGCAGCGAGACTGAAGGCTTCGTGTTCCGCACGGATGGGAAGCCCTTTGGCAAGGAAGATGGCCGCTATCGCAAAGGCGTGCATCAGCAGGAAGGTCAGGTCACGGCGATGGCTGCTTGGCGCGATGAAGCGGCAGGCCGGTCGTTCGTTTATTTGGCCGAACGCGGACGTTTGCTCAAAGACCCAAAGCGTTATTCGCCGCTCGAAAGCACCACGGAGAAGGTGAACCAAATCATCGTGCTCGATGGCACTACGGCTGAGCGATTAGCCGAGCTGGCCGTGACTGAACCGCTGGGCATCGTGGCGCGTTGGGGAGATCGACTGTGGGTGCTGCATAAGGACGGGCCCGGCTTCGCGGTCAGTGTGGCTTTGTTGAAGGCCGGACTGCCAGAGCCGGGGCTGAAGCGCGTGCTATCGGTGCCCGAAGGAATCGAGCCCAGCGATCTTGAAGTGGACAGCCACGGGCGCCTTTATCTAGCCGATGCCAAGGCAAATAAGGTGCTCCAGTTTTCAGCCGACGGGAAGTTGCTTCATACCTTCGGGAAGCTCGTCGCCCAACGCTCAGGCAGCTACGATCCTGAGACGTTCATGTCGCCGGAGAAGTTGGCTTGTTGGCGTGATGCGGAAGGGAAGGATCGCCTCATCGTGGTCGAGCGTCAGGGCATGGATCGTGTCAGCGAATGGAGTGCTCATGACGGGAAGCTGATGCGTGAATGGCTCAGCGCGCAGACCTTTGCCAATGCGGGCTACGCCGTGGATCCTCGGCATCCTGAGCAGCTCTATATTCAAGGCCACGGTGGTTGGCTCATGCGCTTCCATGTGAACTATGAGACCGGGGAATGGAAGGCGGAAGCGGTCTGGCCGGAGGTCTGCACCGGACGTTTCAATGATCAACATTTCGGGTTTCCCCACATGATTTATCATGGCGATACCCGCTACCTCGCGTGGTCTCGTGGCGACTTCATTTATCGCGAAGAAGGGGATCGATGGCTGGCCTCTGCGGCCATCCTCACGGAAGGCACGGGCAAGGACCGGAAGCGTTATATTTGGCATGATGAGAACGGTGACGGCCAAGTGCAGGAGAGCGAATACCTGTCCCATCTGACCGTTCAACCGCAGGGAACGCAGCGCTATTGGGGAGACTCATGGCTGGAGGATATGTCTTTGGTTGCGATTCAGGAAGGCGCTGCGGATGTGTGGCGGCTGGCCCCTGAATCCTTTGATTCGCACGGCAATCCTGTCTATGCGCCGGATGGCTGGAAGAAGCTGCTGACCGATCCCGTGCTGGAGGCTCGTAAGCAAGGCACCGCCATCGCGACGTTTGGCGGGAATGAAATGG
>JANYJH010000102.1 GCA_025361865.1 Phragmitibacter sp. | reverse complement strand
TGGCGCTGGAGCAGAAACTGACGGAGACCCACGAACCCATCACCATTGATCCCAAGCTCGTTCAATTGCGCCGCGATGCCGAATTGAGCCAAGGGCAGTTGACCAATAAGCGCCTGACCGGCGCGCAGGACTTGGCTTGGGCCTTGATCAATTCACCTGCGTTTTTGTTTAATCACTAAGCTGATTTTGCTACTACCTGCCCATGGTGAACTTCGCCCCTCATGTAAGGGATCGTCTGCAGGAGCGTCAAAACAAACATTGGGCTTCCGATGAGGCCACTCAGCTTCCTTTCGTCATCCCGACTGGGCCTTGGTTAAAATGGGAGCGCGGCACTCCGATGCCGCCCTCTTTTTATGAAGCGACTTCGGAGAGTCGCGGCCCCATCCTAGATCCAATGGAGGCGTTGAGTATTCCCAAGGGTTGAACTTCGCGGCGGAAAGACTCATGATCCTAGTAAGACCTAGCCCATCCCTCTCGTTTATTGCTTAACTCAACTGAAGGAGACCCTTATGTTCCGCATCCCAGGCATTCCAGGCAAAGACCTCTGTGACTCGCATCTCGGCTTTACGCGTCGTGATATTCTCCGCGTGGGCGGCTCCAGTTTGCTCGGCATGAGCTTGAACAATCTCTTCCGTGCGCAGGCCATCGGCGCGGAATCCGTGAGTTCCAGCGCCAATCCTCCGGGCTGGGGCAAGGCGAAGAACATGATCATGATCTACCTGCAAGGGGGGCCTTCGCATCTGGATCTCTGGGACCCGAAGGACAATGTGCCGGACAATGTGCGCTCCGCTTTCAGCACCATTCCGACGAAGCTCACGGGCACGCATTTCACGGAGATCCTGCCGAAACTGGCGAAGGTGAATGACAAGTTCACGATGATCAACTCCATGAGCTACACGCCGAATGGTCTCTTCAACCACACGGCGGCGATCTACCAGATCATGACGGGTTACACGACGGATAAGGTTTCGCCGTCAGGCCAGCTCGAACCGCCGACGCCGAAGGACTTCCCGAACTTCGGCTCGAACATCATCCGCCTCAAGCCGATGGACCAGCCGATGTTGCCCTTTGTGATGCTGCCACGTCCGTTGCAGGAATCGAATGTCATCGGCAAAGGCGGCACCGCAGGCTTCCTCGGCAAGGGCTTCGATCCCTATACGCTGTTCCCTGATGGCGATGATCTGGACATGAATAAGATGAGCCGGATCAAGATCGACGATCTCCAACTTCGCCCGGATCTCTTCAGCGTTCGTCTGCAACGTCGCGCGAAACTGCGCGAGGCGATTGATGACCAGATGCCGACGATCGAAGCGGCCGTTAAGGACATGAGTTTGGATGAGTATTACAGCCGCGCCTTGAACCTCATCGCGAGTGGTCGCGCACGGGATGCGTTCGCACTGGAACGCGAAGACGAAAAACTGCGTGACAGCTATGGCCGGAATACCTTCGGGCAAAGCTGCCTGCTGGCGCGTCGTCTGGTGGAAGCTGGAACGCGCGTGGTGGAAGTCATCTGGCCGAAGGTGGCGAACTCGGATAATCACTCCTGGGATCATCACGTCGGTTTGACCAAGCGTATGAAGGATCAGAGCGGGCCGATGCTCGACACGGGGCTCAGCGCCTTGATCGCGGATCTTGATTCACGCGGTCTGCTGGATGAGACGCTCGTGGTGGCCATCGGTGAATTCGGTCGCAGCCCTGAAAAAGGCGTCAGCACCAGTGGCAATGGCAATAGCGCAGACGGTCGCGATCACTGGCCGTATTGCTACACGAGCATCATCGCCGGAGCTGGGATCAAGCGTGGTTATGTGCACGGCAAGTCCGATAAGACCGGCTCTGCACCCGCTGAAGAGCCCGTCCATCCGAGCGAACTGCTCGCCACGATCTACCACGCGTTCGGCATCGCTCCAGACACCATCGTTTACAATCATCTCAATCAGCCCCGCGAACTGGTGAAAGCCAAGGCGGTGACGAAGCTGTTTGCTTGATGGGTTAACCCTGGGCTGCGAAGCCGCGAAGCGAACGCTGCCGTCCCCGGCGGCGTTTCTATGGCGTCAATCAACCCTAAGCCGTTACGAAAGTTCCCTCCTAGCACTCTTGGGAATGGGAAGGTGCGCACGGAGTTGAAGAAACGCCGCCGGGGACGGCAGCGCTCCCAGGTTCGCCATACGCACGTCTCCCCATTTAGACTATGCCCGTTACCCTCACTTAGCCGGACCAGCACTATTCAATGCCGCCAAGATCCGCGCCGCGATCTGCTCTCCCATCGCCTTCGAGCCTTCAGGGGTGAAGTGTAGGTTGGCGAAGCCTTGCAGTTGCTCGCGTCGGCCAATCACCAGCTCATAGAGATCATTCACTTCCACGCCGAGCTCGGCGGAGATTTGTTTACTCATCGCATTGCGCGTGATCACCGCGCCATTGGAGCTTTCGGGGCCGAGGGTATTGTCCTTGTCAGGCGCGGGCGTGGTGGTGGCCCAGATGACTTTGGGTGAGGCTTCCTTGAGCTTGATCAACGCAGCCTTCAAACCGATGCCATACTGCTCATCCGAGATGCGCGGCGGCAGGCTGTGCAGACCGTCGTTGTAGTGGATGACCGCGTAGTCACCGTCTTTGAGCTTCATTTGCTTGTCCACTGTTTGCGCCACGCCTTCCGGTTTCTGAGCGACCAGTCCAAAGGCCACGAGCCGCACCACGTTGGCCTTGCCGCGCAGCGCTTCGGTGACGTAGGGCGAGTAGCCGTTCATGATCGAGTCGCCGATGAGCAACACACGCGGCAGGCTGGGATCTGTCACGGGATAGAGGTCGGTGGGCTGCATCGGAGCCGAGGCATTGGGCTTCAATCCAGCGGTCGAATCCGTGAGCGCCTGCCAGTCATCCGAGCGGAAAGGCTGCGCGGGCTGGCCATCCGCGTTGGTCAAGTTACCCTCAAGCCCTGCTTCCATGATCCAATCATAACGCAGGGCCGCCGGAGCCTTGAGCTTCGCGTTGCTCACAATGACACGATCCCCATCAATCTTCGCCTGCGCGTAAACCCAGCGGTTCGGCCGCTCAGCCAGCGCAAAGCCTTTGAGTTCATCGCCTGAACGAATGCTGAGCGGACCGCTACCTGCGCGGAACTGCACGATGGCCTTGTCTCCTTCAAAGCGAACCGACTCGATGACCGGCCCGCTGAAGTTGGCCTTCTCACCATAAGCAACGGAGCGCGCGGCGGCAGCTAGGCGTTTGCTCAGCGACTTCACGTCCTCCGTGTGCGGCAGGTAAGTCATCGGCAGATCCATCGAAGGCACCATGCCCGTCTTCGGCAGAGTCGTGGCCATCGCCTGAGCTTCGCGCAACTCCGCCCAAGCACGCGGGTCCATGCTGGAACTGGAAGCGCGTTCTTGTTGCACAAAGACAACGGGCAGATCATCGCGCGACCACGCCTTGCGCCAGTCCTTGATCAAGGCGGGGAACAGGCTGCGATACTGCACCGCCCGCGCCGCATTGGCCGCGCCGAGGCTCAGCGCCACTCCGCGAATCGCACTGCCCGCCAGCGGCGCGATCATGCCGTTATACAAATTCGCCGCATGAGTGCTGGCCATGCGCAGCGACTCCGCCGTCGGCTTCTGAGGCGGTGCAGGCGGCGCGGCCTTCCCCGCCTTCTTCATCTCCGCGACGTAGTCATACCACACATCCGGCTCCCGTTTCTCCAGCTCGCGCAACTCCGCGCCCAGCGCCTTGCCGTTCTTCAGTTTCCAGTCACCGAGCGCGTCCTGATAAGCCGTCATCGCTTCCCGCAGCTCGTTCGGCGACTTGTAGAAATCGAGGATCGGCAGCGCGGCGGGAGTGGCCAGCAGCGTCGGCTCACTGATCCAAGCCTCCGCCGTGGAGCCCGACACGCGCCCTGCTCTTTGAATGGAAGTCGGCGAAAGATCCGTCACTTCGATGATGCCGATGGGCACCTGCGTGGCCGCGTTGAGTTCGGAGGCAAACAAGTATGCCAGCGCGGGGAAGTCACCGACCGTCGTGGCCTCACAAGCGGTCCACATCCCCGAGACATCCGCCTGCGGTTCCTTCGCGCTCAGCGTCGTCGCATGAAACCATCGCACCGCTGGGAAGCTCTTCACCGCCTTCTCGCCACGGGTGGACGGCGTGTCTTTCACTGACCGCGCCATCGCCGCATCCCCCGCGCAGAGCCAGACATCGCCGATCTGCACCTCATGGATCGTCAGCGTCGTCTTCCCCTTCACCACCAGCGTTTCTGCAGCGCCAGTCTTGAGCGGATCAAGCACCACCCGCCAGCGCCCCTCCGCACCCGTGACCCCCGATTTGCTCTGCCCCGCTATCGTCACGATGACCGCCTCGCCAGGAGTCCCCGTCCCCCAAACCGGCACCGGCATGTCGCGTTGCAGCACCATGTGATCAGAGAACAAAGCGCCGAGTTTCAGATCGGCAGCGGGCAATGTGCCAAGTGAAGCCAGCAGCAGGGCAGTGAGAGTCTTGAGATTCATCATGAGCCAGAGTCAACGCCCACTGTGCTTCGTTCTATTCACTGTGTCTGAGGATTTAAAGTGGGTCGGCAGCCCCTGCCGACAATTTCAGGACAACCGGTCACGCGGAGGGCCGCGTGAGCCATTCCCCAAGGAGTGGCGGTATCATACCGCCAACATCCTCCACCGCGCAGCGGGGCAGATTCTTCCCGCTTCGCGGAAGGGTTTCGTTCGGCGGTATCATACCGCCGCTCCTTGGAATGCCTCCAGCGCAGAGCGGCAGGCGCTCATCGCTTCCCTCCGGCAGCAGCCTCCCAGCGCGCGACGATGATCTCCTTCGCGGTGCCGGCCAGCTCACTGGTTGACGGGGTGCGATCCTCCGCAGACTCGGGCGGCATGGTCTTGGCGAAGATGCCCAAGCCAATGTCGGGATGCAGCTCCAGCGGCATCAGCAGTTGGCCATCGGGAAGCTGGAAGCGTTGCGCGCGCGTGGCACGCATGGCGGAGGACACGGTGATGCAGCGCCCGTCCCGCGTGCGGAAGATCATGGCCTTTCCATCATCACCCACCCGCTCACCGGCCACCCAGCCTTGGTAGCGTTTCCTGTCATCGAAGAACCAGGTGCGTGCGTCCCTCTCCTCATAGCCTACGAAGACGTGGGTGGCGTGCGACTGCGGCCAGAAGCCGAAGGAACGACCATCGCTGGGGATGTGGCCCAGCCCATCAGTCCCATCCTCCTTCAAACCGCTTCCTACGATCTCATACATGGGATTCCCCACCCCCTGGCCGTGGCTGGGCTGCGTGCTGGTCATCAACAGCTTGCCGTCATCACTCTCGGTCTCATACCAGCAGATGCCTGTGAACAGCCTCACGCCAAGCTGACGCGGCTGGCAGAGCCGCCAGAGGGATTCCTTCTCCTTCCGTGTCCGCGAGGTGCCGTCCGGCTCCAGCAAACTCTCGCCCAGCCCCTCCTCGGAGCCGATGCGGATGAGCCAAGCCGCGCCATCCCTCGTCGAGCGCGCCCATGGGACAATGAGCATCTCCTTCGGCTTGCCCTTCAGCAGCGTGCCCGACTTGATCTCGTGCAGGCACTTCCCCTTGCGGTTGAAGATGTAAACCCGCCCGTCGCCCTCGTGCAGTTCCGTGGTGATCCAGTGCCCGTCCGGCAGGAAGGCCCCGAACCACTCGCGGCCCTGCGAGTTGTCCCGCGTGGGGCTGGCCGTGGCGATCACCTCGCCGCTCTTGTTGAAGAGCCGCCCCTCATGCGGCGTCCACACCTCGAACGTGGACGGCGTGAGGCGCCGCCACACCGGCCCCATCCGGTCATACAGGCCGCGATCCTCCGGCACCTCATACTTCACCGTCACCTTCACCGTCTCGACCTCAGCGGGTGGCTTCACCTCCGTCTCCGCGAGCCTTCCATCTGCGAATATCTCGGCAATCAACTCCGGTCTTTCCCCGCACCAGGCATGGAACTTCACGATGGCCGCCTCCCGCGCACGCTCCTTGCCCTTCGCCGTCTTCCAGCTCTCATAATGGAGAGCCCCCTCGACGGCATGGGCCTTCACCCACTCATCACCGCTCAGCTCGCTGAAGCGCTTCATCTCGATCGGGTCATCCTCTGCGCGGGCACTCACACAACACAGAGAGGCTGCAAGGATGACGCCACAGGAGAGAAGAGGGAGCCGCATACGGATCATGCCGCACAGTATGACAGAAACGATTGGGCATGCATGGGTTTCCCTCACAAAGTGCGGAACTAGCTGCTGACGCCGGAAATGAAGATGAGTGGCCTGTCAATCATGACGGTCCCGACTAAACCGTATAACCTTGACTGAGTTTGTGTTGACGCTATGGGCCGGATTCTAGCCGGATGTCGGATCACTTCCTCCTTCTGACAACCAGCCCCAAACCAGCCACCATCACCAAAAGCGCGCTGCCGGGCTCGGGGACGACTTTGTAGAGCGAGCCGTTGAAGTCCACGATGTAGAGGTCGCCATTATCGGCCTCACCGAAGCTGACGATGTTTTTGAGCTGTCCGCCCGTGGTATTGAAGGTGCTCGTCCAGTCGGTGAGGACGTGATTGGGATCATTGATGTCGAAGGACCAGACCTTGCCTTTTACGAAGTCGCCGAAAAAGTATTGGCCTTGGAGGGCCGTCAATGGACCGCGATAGACATAGCCCCCGGTGATCGCATTGCCGCCGGAAGTGTGATCGTAGGTATAGATGGGGCCTACTTGATGGCCCATCGTGCTGGAGGGCTCGGCATTCGGTGTCGTGCCGTTGCCTTCACGGAAATTCCATTGGAAGTTAGCCCCAGAGAGAGCTGAAGCGGAGAGGCTGTTGAGTTCTTCGTGGGAGTATTGCCCCACATCTGCGATCCAGGCTTTCCCGGTGGTTTTGTCAAAGCTCATCCGCCAGGCATTGCGAAGGCCCAGCGCATAGACCTCGTTCCCGAAAGGATTATCAACCGGGATGGTGTATCCCGTGGGGCCACTGACATCCAGCCTCAATATTTTCCCGAGGAACTCCTTGTTTTGCAGAGCATCTGGAGAGCCAGCAGCATAGGACACGGTCTGGGAACGATTCCTCGGGTCCCAGGCTTGGCCGCTGCCATCCCCAAGGGATGAATAGAGCTTCCCATCGGGTCCAAAGCCGATCCAACCCCCGAGGTGAGTGCCGTTATTAGCATGAATTGCGAGGTCATCTGGGGTGACTTGATAGAGCGTTTCATTGGTAAAGCCTGCCCCGGTGTTCACCATGCGGTGCAGAGACTCGGTGTGAGCGCTGTCCGTGTATTGAACGTAAAAGCGACCGTTGGAAGCATAGCCTGGGTCAAAGGCGATGCCGTGCAATCCGGGGTCTCCCATCCCATTTCCCGTATCCACGAGCGAAGACAAGTTCAGGAACTCTGAGATGGTTCCCGTCTGGGTGTTCACGGTTTTAATGTCTCCCGTTTTCTCAATTACGACCATCGTGTTGCTTTGTCCGGGTAACGAAGTCGCGAAGGTCGGTTGGCTAAACCCTGATGCGACTCGCTCCGTGCCGATCTGGGCGGATGCGAAAGAGCTAAGCGCAAAACTGACAATATTCCCAGCAATTAATGCTATAAATGAGAATTTAGGCTTCATGCCGTAAATTCTACAGCCTCAAGCCACTACAATCAATAATAATATTTATAATTTAACTCACTATTGATAATATATCCAGATATGCGAATCAATTATGGGTTGGTGTTGGAGCCTTCTCCCGGAGAATACCTTAGAATTCCAAGGACAAGTCTAACGCTCTCACCGTATGCGTCAGCGCGCCGATGGATATGGCGTCCACTCCCGTGGCTGCGACATCACGGATGGTGTCCATTGAGATGCCGCCGCTGGCTTCGAGCATCACGCGGCCTTGGACCATATTGACCGCTTTGCGCAGCAGCGCACACGGCATGTTATCTAGCAGGATCACATCCACTCCGCGAAGGCTCAGGAAGGCTGCGACCTGCTCCAGTGTATCCGCTTCTAGCTCCACACGGATGCCTTGCCGATCTGCTTTCACGCAGTCGATGGCGGCTTGCAAGTCCTCCAAACGATCCTCCGCGAGCAGGTGATTATCCTTCACCATGACCATGTCATAGAGGCCGATGCGGTGATTCGTGCCACCACCGCATTTCACGGCGTGCTTCTCCAGCCAACGCCAGCCGGGAGTCGTCTTCCGCGTGTCCAAAATCTTCACGGGGTGAGGTTGCACGGCCTCCACATACTTTCCTGTTTGGGTGGCGATGGCGCAGAGTCGTTGCAGGAAGTTCAGGGCGGTGCGCTCAGCAGTGAGTAGGGAACGGGCTCTGCCCTCAATGCACAGGAGCGAATCCCCTCTGACAAAACGAGCGCCGTCCGGCTTCTCGATGGTAACTTGTAACGTGCGATCCACCGCATGGAAAACCGCTACCGCTACCTCAATACCTGCCACGATGCCCGGCTCCCGTGCGATGATTCGCGCCGTATTCCGCTTTGCCTCGGGCACGAAATAGAGTGAGGTCACGTCCCCTGTGCCGATGTCTTCAGCGAGCGCGGCTTCGATGAGTTGCAGGACGTTATCTGGAAGGGATGCAGCAGGCATGGGAGGAAGAGTGTGACATATTTCACAGAGATTTCACCCGGCGTTCTCACAGCTTGCAAACAAGGGACATAAAGAGGACTAGAACCAACCCCGTTTATGCCCAGTCTCAAACCACGCCGCTCCTGCCTTAGCATCCTCTTTCGCCTCGCTTTGATCGCGATCTTCTTGGGCGCGGTCGCGGCGGGTATCGTCGTCATGATCTACGGCGGCGTGGCCTCACGCTATGATCTGAGCAAGCTCGGAGAAATGAAGCAGCGCTCCATCGTGTTGGATAGCAAGGGCCGCGAGCTGGGCCGCTTACACGGAGAGAACCGCGTGGTGGTGCCATATGAGAAGGTCTCGCCCTTCTTCATCAAAGCGCTGCTGGCCCGTGAAGACTCCCGTTTCTACGAGCATGGCGGCGTTGATTACTATGGTGTGGCCCGCGCCATTCTCCGTGACGTGAAGGAGAAGAAAGCGAAGCAGGGAGCCAGCACGATCACCATGCAGCTAGCGCGGAATAGCTTTGGCGATCTGAGCGATAAGAACGCGCATCGCAAGCTGGTAGAGGTGATGTTGGCGAAGCGGATCGAATCTGAGAACAGCAAGCAGCGCATCCTCGAACTCTATGTGAACCGCATCTTCTTCGGCACGGGTTTATATGGCATCGAACGGGCCGCGAAGGCTTACTTCAACAAGAGCGCGGAACGTTTATCCCTCGGTGAAGCGGCGACGCTCGCGGGCATCATTCGCAGCCCGAACCGCTTCTCCCCGTTCCGTAACTGGATGGGCGCGATGGAGGAGCGTGATGTCGTTCTCGCCCGCATGGTCTTGCACAAAGACATCTCTCAAGCCGAAGCTGACGCGGCCAAAAAAGAGGACATGGCCGTAGCGGCGATCCCCGTGAGCCGCACGCAGGAGAACTACACGATGGAAGCCGTGCGGCGCGATCTTGAAGCGATTCTGGATGATGAGGAGATCGAAGACGGTGGCCTGCGCGTCTTCACAACGATTGATAAGGACCTCCAACTCGCCGCTGATACCGCGTTGGAAATGAGGCTGCGTGCGGTCGAGCACACGCGTGGATTCCCGCATCCGCCGAAGACGGCCTTTGATGCCACTTGGGATGGCGTGACAGAGCCGCCGAGCACGCCCTATTTACAAGGCGCGCTCATTTCCATCAACAACAACACGGGTGGCATCCTCGCCGTAGTCGGTGGTCGCAGCTTCGCGCAGAGTCGCTATGACCGCGCCACGATGGGCACGCGGACCATCGGCTCCACCATCAAGCCGTTCGTCTATGCAGCGGCGATGTTGAAGGGACTGCTGCCCGGAACCACGATGCTAGATGAGCCCATCCAGCCTGGTGAGTTGCATGAAAATCGCGGTAACTGGAGCCCGCAGAACTCGGATGGAAAATTCCTCGGTCCTATCCCGATGGCGCTCGGTTTGGTGAAAAGCCGCAATGCCGTCACCGTCCGCGTGGGCGACTACGCAGGGCTGGACAGCGTGGTCGAACTCATGCGTGATGCGGGCATCACCGAGCCGACCATCCGCACTCCGCAGATCTATATCGGCAACACCGGCACCAGTTTGAAATCCCTCACTGCCGCCATGAGCATCTTCCCGAATCAGGGTGTGCGCCGTCGCCCTTTTATCATTGATCGCATCGAAGACGGCAACGGTGCAGTCATCTACAAGACGCCCGTGCTGGAGACCGAGGTGCTGCCCGCTACCGTGGCCACGGTGACTGAGCGCTTGCTGGAGCGCGTGGTGAGTGAAGGCACTGCCGCTGCGCTGCGCAGTGAGTATGGTTTTAAGGAGAAAGCCGGCGGCAAGACCGGCACGACGAACGACTACAAAGACGCATGGTTCATCGGCTTCACCACGGAGATCACCACCGGCGTCTGGGTCGGTTTTGATGCGCCGAAGACCATCGAAGACGGAGCCTATGGCGGGAAGCTCGCGCTGCCCATCTGGGCGGATGTGATGAAGACCGCCGTCGCCGCCGGTTACAAGCAAACAGTGCCCCGAGCGGAGATGCTCTTCACCAAAGCCAGCCTGTGCCGGACCAGCGGGAAGCTCGCGACGGAAGGCTGTCGGTCACGCGGAGCCGCTTATGAAGACGAGCTTCCTTATGAAATGGTGCCCGTAGATTTCTGCGCTGAACACGGCAACAGTGAGCCCATGCAGGACCGACGCAATGAGCCAAGCGGAGGAGGGTTCTTCTCAAGGCTACGGAGCTGGTTCCGGTAGCGGCGTGGCAGCTTAACATTACTCAAAGCGATAGCCCACGCCGTGAACGGCGCGGATGATCTGGGCTCTTTACAACGAAGATTTCTTGTCGCCTTCACCGATCTGGTTATTCTGCCTTCTTCCATGATTGCCCGCACCTACTCTGCCACTTTGCTTGGCGTCAACGCCGTTGAAATGGAGATCGAGGCCAGCGAATCGCCAGGCTTGCAGTTCCGCATGAGCATCGTGGGACTGCCGGATGCAGCGGTCAAAGAAAGCCGTGATCGGGTATTGGCAGCGCTCCGGAGCAGTGGGTTCTACACGCCCACGCAGGGCACGCTGACGATCAATCTAGCTCCAGCGGATCTGCGGAAGGAAGGGCCGGGTTTTGACCTGCCTATCGCGCTCGCCATCGTCGCGCCGCGTGAGGGCTTGGAGCCGGAGAAGCTGTTGGAATGCTGCGTCATCGGGGAGCTGGCCTTAAATGGTGAACTGCGACCGGTGCGGGGCATTCTGGCCATCGCGCTCGAAGCACGGGCGAAGGGTCGGAAGCGTTTGATCGTGCCGAAGCGTGTGGCCGTGGAGGCGAGTGTGGTGCAAGGCATCGACATCATCGGCGTCAATGATTTGCGTGAGGCCGTGGAGTTTCTCCGAGGGGATAAAGCCATCGCGCCAGAGCCATGCCGCGCCGCTGAATTCTTCGCGGCTCATGCGACTTACGGCATTGATTTTAGTGAGGTCAAAGGCCAGCAGGATGCGAAGCGAGCCATCGAGGTCGCCGTCGGAGGCGGGCATAATTTGCTGATGGTCGGTCCGCCCGGAACGGGCAAATCCATGCTGGCTAAACGCATCCCCACGATCATGCCGGGCATGAATGAGGAAGAGGCCATCGAGACCACGAAGATTCATAGCGCTGGCGGTTTGCTGGGCGAGAATTGTGCCTTCATCGCCACCAGGCCTTTCCGCGCGCCGCATCACACGATCAGCGATGCCGGTCTGCTCGGTGGAGGCAGCAACCCTGGTCCGGGCGAGGTGAGCCTGGCGCACAACGGCGTTCTCTTTTTGGACGAACTTCCCGAGTTCCGACGCAGCACTCTGGAAGTCATGCGGCAGCCATTGGAGGATGGAAAAGTGACCATCGCGAGAGCCGCTGCAACCGTGACGTTTCCCGCACAGTTCATGTTGGTCGCCGCAATGAACCCCTGCCCTTGCGGCTATTACGGGGATCTCAAACGTGAATGCCGATGCGGCCCGGTCGTGATTCAGAAGTATCGCCAGCGCATCAGCGGGCCCTTGTTGGACCGCATTGATCTTCATGTGGAAGTCCCAGCGGTGGAATACAAGACGCTGTCATCGACCGAGCAAAGCGAAAGCTCGGAGAGCATTCGCGTGCGGGTCGAACGTGCCCGCAACGCCCAGCGCGAGCGCTTTGAGAAGGAGCGCGGCGTCCACACGAACAGCGCCATGACGCCCAGACTCATCCGCAAACATTGTGAGTTGGATACCGATGGCGCGGGCTTTCTTGAACATGCGATGACGAACATGAACTTCAGCGCCCGCGCTCATGACCGTATTTTGAAGGTTTCCAGAACACTGGCAGACCTTGATGGGAACGAGCGCATTCAAGGCAACCATGTTCTGGAAGCGATCAACTACCGCACGCTGGATCGGGCGTTGTGGACTTAGTCTCGCGCAGCCGAAATAACCGTCGCGACAATAGACTTTGGACATGATATGTCTGTCATACAGCCTGAATGTATTTGTCTGAAATTACCACTGAACTGTTGGGACGAGAGCGACAGGAAGCCCTTGGGCAGTTTCTCACGCCCTCACCTGTGGGGGATTTCATGGCCTCATTGTTTTCAACTCTGCCTCATAACGTGCGGCTGATTGATGCAGGAGCCGGGACAGGAGCGCTCACAGCGGCGTTTGTGCGGCGCGCTTGTGCGAAAGATTCAGGCGTGAAGTCGATTTATGCCACGACCTACGAACTCGATACGAAGATTTTATCGGCACTCAGGGTGACGCTGGCAGAGTGTGAATCTCTTTGCTCAGAGCGGGGGATTTCATTCAAAGCAGAAGTTCATCACGCGGATTTCATTGAAACAATGGCCGGGAAACTTTCGGGCGACTTGTTCAGTTCCGCTGCGCCCTCGTTCAACATAGCAATCGCCAATCCACCTTACAAGAAGATCAACACAGCCTCGCCGGAACGTCGGGCTCTTCGCTCCGTGGGTTTGGAGACAAGTAACCTTTACACAGGCTTTGTGGGGCTCCTAACGCGTTTGCTGGAGGATGGCGGGCAACTTGTCGCCATCACGCCCCGAAGCTTCTGCAATGGCCCTTACTTCCGCCCATTCCGTGAAGACTTCCTCAACTTAATGGAACTCCAGCATCTTCATGTTTTCGAGTCACGCGATGCCGCGTTTCGTGATGATGCCGTGTTGCAAGAGAACGTCATTTTCCACGCCACAAAGGGCAAGACACAACCGCCCATCGTCACCGTGTCATCTAGCAGCGGGGATGCGGGCGCTTCGATAACAGCGAAGGGGTTTCACTTTGCCGAAATCGTTTACCCAAACGACGTGGAACGGTTCATTCACATTCCAGCCGACACGGGACACGCCAGCGCAACGGCACGGCTCTCAGATTTACCCGATAGCCTCGCTTCGCTTGGCTTGACCGTCTCCACCGGGCGCGTGGTGGACTTCCGGTTAAAAAACGCGCTTCGGCCCACGCCGGGACCGGGAACGGTGCCCCTGCTTTACCCATGCCATTTCAACGGCGGAACCGTGCATTGGCCCAAGCTGGAAGCTCGCAAGCCAAACGCAATTCTCGACAACGCGGAGACACGCCCTTGGCTTGTTCCTTCCGGTCTCTATCTGCTCACGAAGCGTTTCACCTCCAAAGAGGAACGGCGGCGGCTCGTAGCTTGCCTGTTTGATCCTGCTGATGTGAAGGCGGAATGGCTCGGCTTTGAAAACCATCTGAACTACTTCCACACCGACGGCAAAGGGCTGGAAAGAAAGCTTGCTCTTGGCTTGTTCGTCTATTTGAACTCCACACTCGTTGACCAATACTTCCGTTGTTTCAGCGGACACACTCAGGTCAATGCAACAGACCTGCGCAGGCTAGCCTATCCCGACCGCGCAACACTGGAAGCGATGGGAAACGCATTGAAACGCACCGACGCATCCCAAGACGAACTAGACCAACTTGTTGAGAATCACCTTTATGGCCTCCAATAAACCCGACCGCAAAAGTAGTGCGAGAAAGCGACGACTCACCGAAGCCATCGAAGCATTGACGGCATTGCAGTTCGGTCCGAAGCAGCGGAACGATACAGCCGCTTATACTCTCTTGGCGCTGCTTGATCTTTCGCCAACGAAGAAATGGAGCGAGGCGGAAAGCCCTTTGCGTGGTATCACTCCCATCATTGATTTTATCGCAGAAGCTTATGGCAATCGTTACGCACCAAACACACGCGAAACAATTCGTGATGAAGCCGTGAAGTTTTTTGTCGAAGCTGGGCTATTGCTGCGGAACCCAGACAAGCCAGACCGTCCAACCAACAGCGGCAACACGGTCTATCAGGTAGAGCCTTCGGCGCTCGCGTTGCTTCGCAAATTGGGCACCCTGAAATGGTCCGACTCCTTGAAAGCCTACCTTGCTAACGTAGGGGAAGTGAAGCGCGAGATTGCCCGGCATCGTGAAATGGCGCGTGTCCCAGTGACGCTGCCTAATGGCAAAAAGGTGGCACTTTCGCCCGGTGGACAGAACCCGCTTATCAAAGCTATCATCGAAGACTTTTGTCCGCACTTCGCGCCTGGTGGCGTTGTGGCCTACATCGGAGACACCGAGAACAAGTTCGCCCATTTGGAAGCCGACTACCTCGCCAGTCTTGGCGTATCACTCGATAGCGCGGCAAAGATGCCGGATGTGATCATTCATTGCGTGAAGCAGAATTGGCTTCTTTTGATTGAAGCCGTAACGAGTGCCGGGCCTGTGGATGGCAAGCGAAGAAAGGAACTCAAAGAGCTATTTGCAGGATGCAAGGCAGGCCTTGTTTTCGTGACGGCTTTCGACACTCGCCGCGTGATGCAATCATTCCTCGGTTCTATCGCGTGGGAATCGGAAGTCTGGATTGCAGAAGACCCGGCCCACATGATTCATTTCAACGGCGACAAGTTCCTTGGACCGTATCCTGATACCATGCCGTCATGATTAGCATTCACACCACCCGCTAAAAAAGGCTAGTCTTTCCTCGCCTATGCGAAACGCGCTGTGGAAGTGGCGATTGAGGAGGGCGAATTCGGTGCTTTAGAAATGCTTTCCATATCAACCCGCTAGAGTCACCCCATGAACAGACTCCGTTACTTTTAAACCCAGCGGAAGAGCCGCTTTACTTCTGGATGTGAACCGGCTCGCCAGAGCATCCGGCACGGGAAGCAGGGGCGTTCCTACATTCAACGACTTCCTACGATGAACGACATTATCTCAAAACCCGTCCGCAAAGGTCACCGTGTCTGGTGCCTCATCATCATTGGGCTGCTGGCGGTCGGCTGCTTGACGGTGTTGCAACTCAAGCCGGAGATGGACCGGAATCTGAAGGGCTGGGCGAGTTCGATGGTGGTGATGCTGGCGTTGATTCTGGTCGCGCTGTGGTTTGTTTTGTTGAGCCGGTTTCCGGGCCGCATCAGGCTCAAGACGGCGCTGGCTTTGTTGTTGGCAGGTCTTGGATTTAAAGCGCTGGTTCGTGTGGATGGAACGGCGAGCGGGATCGGCACGCCGCGCTTGGTCTGGAGATGGACGCCAGCGCATGAGACGGTGCCGTTGTCCGTTCCAACGACGGCTCCTGATTCAATCACGATCAATGCACCGCCGGGAGCCAAGGATGTGCCGCAGTATTTCGGGCCGAAGCGCGATGGAGCGGTGCATGAGGCGAACCTTGATCGGGATTGGAAGGCGTCACCACCGAAGCAGCTCTGGCGGCAGCCGATTGGCTCGGCTTGGTCGGCTTTCGCGGTGGTAGGCGGACGGGCTTACACGCAGGAACAGCGGGGTGAGGAGGAGTTGGTGACGTGCTATGAACTGCTCACGGGGCGCTTGCTTTGGAGTCATGCGGATCATGTCAGATTCAGTCAATGGCAGAGTGGTGACGGGCCTCATGGGACGCCGACGGTGGAGGCGGGAAAGGTTTATTCTTATGGTGGCACGGGCGTCTTGAATTGCCTTGATGCTTTGACTGGCGTGCGGCTTTGGTCGCATGAGGTCTTGCGGGAAAATCATCTGCCAAATCTCCTCTGGGGCGTGAGTTGCTCGCCATTAGTCGTTGATGATCGCGTCGTGGTCACGGGTGGTGATGCCGCTGGGCCGACGTTGTTGGCTTATCACAAAGAGAGCGGCGCGGCGCTTTGGAAATCAGGCACCGACAAGACGAGCTACACGTCTCCGCTGGTGGCCGTGCTGGCAGGTAAGCGCGTGGTGCTTTCCATCAATGCGAGCGCGCTGACGTTGCATGATCCTGCTAGCGGCGAGGTCTTGGCGGACTACCAATGGGTGGATGGGAAATGGCCCATCGCAGCGCAACCCACCGTGATCGGGGATGACCGCGTGTTCCTCACCGCAGGCTATGGAATGGGCTGCGTGATGCTTCAGTTCAAGGCGGGCGCGGACGGGAAATGGAGCGTTGAGGAGCTTTGGAAAAACAATAAACTCAAGGCCCAGTTCAACAGCGTGGCGGTGCGGGACGGCCATCTGTATGGCCTAGACGATGGCTCACTGGCTTGTCTGGACATCATCACTGGGACTCGCAAATGGAAGGAAGGGCGCTTTGGATCTGGGCAGTCGTTGCTGGTGGATGATCTCTTGATCGTGCAGAGTGAACAAGGCCCGGTGGTGCTCGCGGAGGCCACCACGGATGGCTATCACGAGCTGGGTCGCATTGCCGCACTGAGCAGCAAGACGTGGACTCATCCCGTGCTCGCAGGTCGCTATCTGCTGGTGCGCAATGATCAGGAAGCGGTGTGCTATGAGCTGCCGCTGGGTAAGGTCAAATGACTGGCTTAGTCAGGGACTGCACGTAAGCTCGCGTCATGCCCACCCCTACTACTGAGCGTAATCATACGATGGCCGTGTTCTGTGACTTCGAGAACGTCGCGCTCGGCACGCGGGATGCGAAGTATGACAAGTTCGATGTCGAGAAGGTGCTGGAGCGGCTGTTGCTCAAAGGGCACATCGTCGTGAAGAAGGCTTACTGCGATTGGGAGCGGTATCGGGAGTTTAAGAAGTCCATGCACGAGGCTTCGTTTGAACTCATTGAGATCCCGCATCTGCGGTTGTCTGGGAAGAATTCTGCGGATATCCGCATGGTCGTGGATGCGCTGGATCTCTGCTACACCAAGGCCCATGTGGATACCTTTGTCGTCGTCAGTGGCGACTCTGATTTCTCACCGCTCGTGAGTAAACTGCGGGAGAACAACAAGACGGTGATCGGCGTCGGCGTGAAGAACTCGACCTCCAACTTATTCATCTCCAACTGTGATGAATTCATCTTTTATGATGATCTGGTTCGTGAGAAGCCCGCCCGCAAACAAGCCGTGAGACCAGCGCGCAAAGTGGCCGCAGGCGAAGCGAAGCCAGAAATCAAAGCGGAAGGCGATCCTGAAAAAGCCATTCAACTGGTCGTTGAAACGGCAGATGCCCTCATCGAAGAGCGTGGAGGTAATGACACCGTATGGGGCTCGTTTGTGAAGCAGACGCTGAAGCGTCGCCAGCCCGGTTTCAGCGAGCGCTTTCACGGGTTCCGCTCCTTTGGTCTGTTGCTGGAGGCCGCGCGTGATCGTGGGTTGCTGGAACTGACCCGCGATGAAAAATCCGGAGACTACGCGGTGAAGAGTGTGCCGGATTGAGGCGAAAACGCTCCACGATTGAACTTGGCATCCTCAGCGAATCCGCCACAATCTGGCGAAACAATTCCAGCATCATGAGCATTATCACCGGCTGCATTTTAGGCTTCATCGCCTGGTTCCTCGTCCGCTACCTGATTGCGGGCATCTACACAGTGAATCAGAACGAACGCGCGGTGAAGACCAGCTTTGGTCGCGCTCAACGCATCAGCGATCTTACGACGCTCGACGATCCCATTTCCGAGACGCTCACGCCGGATCAGAAGACGCGCTATTGCTATCCGCAAGTCCGCGTCATCATGCCGGGCGGGCCGTATTTCAAATGGCCGTGGGAGCGTATCTTCAAGATTTCCATCGCGACGGGAACCGTGAATATGGCTTGGGATCCGATGGACCCGACAGCCAATAACAATGGCTCCATTCTCGAAGCGGTGACGAAGGATCAGCTCAATACGGGGCTCACGGGGCAGATTCGGTATCGCGTCTCCGAGCGTAATCTCTATGCTTATCTCTTCGGCGTGAAGCATCCGATGGCGCACGTCATGGGTTACTTTGTTTCGGTGTTGCGGGAGCGCATCGCAAACTTTGAAGCGCCCGTCGCACCGCAGATCGAAGGGGA